>JANWKQ010000202.1 GCA_025451295.1 Flavobacteriales bacterium
AAGATGAAACTGCACCGAAAATCAGTAAATATGCTTACGGAAAAGATTATCATTTTGTGATCAAGGATAAACTCACAGAAATGGTGACAAAAATGCAAAAAGGCATCGGCGATTTTCAGGCCAGGGTTTTTACGGACAGTGCCCCCATTATGGATAAAGTATGGGCCGAAAAAAGTGGATTGGGTTGGATGGGAAAACATACCAACCTGATCAATAAAAGTGCTGGTTCCTTTTTTTTCATTGGTGAAATTATTTCTGATCTTGAATTAACGTATGA
The DNA here is from genome assembly GCA_025451295.1 of Flavobacteriales bacterium. GTDB lineage: Bacteria > Bacteroidota > Bacteroidia > CAIKAF01 > CAIKAF01 > JANWKQ01. The sequence continues at coordinate 278 of JANWKQ010000202.1, forward strand.
TGGTCCGATCGAAGATTATTGCGGGACCTGCACACGATGCATTGATGCCTGCCCTACAGATGCGATCACTGATTCATACATTGTAAATGGAAGTAAATGTATTTCTTATGCTACCATAGAGTTAAAGGCATCCGCGAACATCCCCAAAGAATTCAAAAACAAAATGGAAAACTGGGCTTTTGGTTGCGACATCTGTCAGGATGTATGTCCTTGGAACCGGTTTAGTAGCCCACATTCCACAAAAGCATTTGATGCAAACGAGCAAATACTTGGTATGAAAGCGAAGGATTGGGAGGAGATCACAGAGGAGGTTTTCAACGAGGTTTTTAAGTTATCACCCATACAACGGCCCAAGTTTAAGGGATTCATGCGAAATTTAAAGTTTATTAAGACGAAATAAATGTAGCAGTTAAAATTATTTGACTCTAAGGAGGTTATCTATTTGCAAAATCCATTTAAACATTTAATTTTATCTGACATTCAAAAAAACTATTCTATGAGAACAAAATTATTGATAGCATTTTTAGGAGTTACCTTGGTGGCAACCTCCTGCGGAAAAAAAGGCGGAACCAATGGTCCGGGCAGCAACGAAGAAATTCAATTGAAGCTCAATCTTACCAAAGGCAGCATTTATGATATGAAAATGGTGATGACCAGCAATGCCGAAATGAACATGATGGGCCAAACCATGAATACCGTTACCAATATGGAAATGGGTATGGACTATGAAGTAAAAGATGTATTACCGAATGGCAATTTTCTGGTGCGTACAACTTACAGGACCATTAAAATGAGTGGTGAAGCAATGGGTATGAAGTATGAATACGATTCTCAGTCTGACAAAGCAACGGGTGCCCAAGGCCAGGCCATGGCTACCAGCATGAAAAAAATGCTGGGAGAATATGCCGAAATGGAATTGGACAAATCAGGTAAAACCATTAAGACAACGATGAGTGCAGGACTTTCCACTGGTAAATCAGATGGTTTGGACAATTTTAACTATGCCGTTTTTCCTGATAAGAAATTAAAAGTGGGTGATACCTGGGAATCAGATATCGAACAGAATATGGGAGGGACCGATGTATTGATCAAAACAAAATTCAAGCTGGTATCCATTAAAGATGGTATTGCAGAGATCTCCATGGATGGAACATTGGAATTAAAGCCTGGAGGAGAAGGAAAGATCAATGGAACTCAAAAAGGTACCACCAAAGTGGAAATTGCTACCGGTATGAATACAGAAGTAAATATTGATCAGGACATTGACATGGAAATGAATGACATGGGAATGAAAATGCCAATGAAGATGAAGAATAAGATCGTAATCACGTCGGTAAAGAAATAAGAATTTTTTTCTATTTTATTTAAACACCCGCCTCCGGCGGGTGTTTTTGTTTTCAATCACAAAAAATTATTTCCTGGTGATCTCTAATATTTTACTCGGTGGTAAATTCTCATTGCGAATATTTACCTGCTCCACTACGTTCTCGGCCAATTGCATAAAGTGTGGAAAGGCAACATGACTGTCCTCCAAAGCTGCAGGTACACCTTTATCCCCGCTTTCTCTTACACTTTGGATCAACGGAATTTCACCAAGCAAAGGAACATTTAATTCTTCCGCAAGATTTTTCACGCCGTTTTTTCCGAAAATATAATATTTGTTCTCCGGAAGTTCTGCCGGTGTAAACCATGCCATGTTTTCAACAAGACCGAGTACGGGCACATTAATATTTGGCATCGTGAACATTCCAATCCCTTTGCGAGCATCAGCCAATGCTACATCCTGTGGAGTACTCACAATGATGGCACCGGTAACAGGTACCGCCTGCACCAATGTTAAATGTATATCTCCGGTTCCCGGAGGAAGATCAATCAACATATAATCCAGTTCACCCCAATCAGCATCCACAAACATTTGTTGTAAAGCCTTACTCGCCATCGGACCTCTCCATACTACTGCCTGATTCGCATCCGCAAAAAAACCAATGGATAACATCTTTACCCCGTAATTCATCACCGGTTCTATTTTGGTAGTACCATCCCCCATGTCTTTTATCTTGGGACGTACAAATTGGGTATCAAACATCATTGGAATACTAGGTCCATAAATATCGGCATCCACCAAACCTACCTTACATTCCATTTTTGATAAAGCAACTGCAAGATTAGCAGCAATGGTGCTTTTTCCTACACCACCTTTTCCACTCGCTATGGCAATAATGTTTTTTACCCCAGGTAAAACCTGCTTACTATCCTTTCGCCTGCTTGTTGCATTAAAGATCACATTCAGTTGCAAATTCAATCCGGTATCTTTCATTGCATCTTTTACCTGTTGCTCAAGTTTTCTTTTAATATGCAATGCAGGACTAATGATCTCCAGATCGATCACCAGATTGTTCGCAACAATATCACAACGCAATACCCTGTTATCAATCACCAGATTTTTTCCGGTTACAGGATCATTTATCCCTTCTAATAACTTATAAATATCTTCTCTATTAGCCATTCAACTATAATTTTAATTCTGTTGCCGGATCCCAGAAATGTTTGTCAAAATTGATTATTTTATCATTTTTTACTTTGATTCCTTCCGCTTTCAAACGTTTTTCCATTTCATCAGGTCCGTTAAAATGATGTTTTCCGGTAAGTAGTCCATTTCTATTCACAACACGATGGGCAGGAATGGATTTATCACTATGGCTTGCGTTCATTGCATAACCCACCATTCTTGCACTTCGTTTCATACCAATATAAGCTGCAATCGCTCCGTAGCTGGTTACTCTGCCTTTTGGAATGAGTTTCGCCACTTCAAAAACATTGTCGAAAAAGGATGCTTCCATGCAGGTTCAAAGGTAAGATTTTTTTTGCGGCGGACCCAGAAGTGGTTGCACTGCCCACTCAGGGCCGCGCTATCAGCAGTAGTCCTCACCCTGCTCTCACCGCCTGCAGCGGATCGGCAGGTCTCCTGGCTACTTGTTTCTCCTTCGCCACGGCGAAGCGGTGGACGCTGGCCGTGATAACAAGTCATTAAGAAATTTTAGACATTATTTATACCAACCATGCTATACATGCCGTTTCTATTAGATACCTTCGGTAACCAAACAGAGGTCATTACAAATCCTGCTCACCTATGAAGAAAAAGATATTATTCATATCCATTGGAGTGATTGCGCTCCTCATCACCCTATTTTTTATTTTTCGTAAAAAGCCTCAACAAAAAGAACTCTATACCAATGTAAAAAAAGGACCTTTCGAAGTAATCGTTACAACTACCGGGGAGCTTAGGGCCAAAAATGAAAGAGAGATCAATATTCCAACCGAAATCAGAAGTCTGGGGATCTATCAAATCAAAATTACCGATCTTATTCCTGAAGGAACCATTATCAAGGAGGGAGATTATGTAGCCTCACTTGACAAGACGGAGATCATGACCAAGATGAACGAGAGCAACCTGAATGTTCAGAAATGGCAATCGGAATTAAAACAAGCCATGCTCGATACAACCTTAACCCTTAGAAGTGCACGTGACGAAATGTTAAACCAGAAATACCTGGTTGAACAAAAAAAACTGGAAAAGGAACAATCGAAATTCGAAGCCCCTGCGATTTTACGAAATGCTGAAATAGAATATGAAAAAGCACAGCGTAATTTCGAGCAACAACTCGAAAATTATAAAACCAAAGTGGCCCAGGCAAAAACCAAGGTCGCGATTATACAGGCCGATCTATCCAAAGCTCAAAATACACTCGATGGATTTATTAATATTATGGGTCAGTTAAATATTATTGCCCCACAAGGAGGGATGCTCATTTATGCCAAAGACTGGGATGGGAAGAAAAGGGTTGTAGGATCATCGATCAGTCCATGGGATCCTACTGTAGCCACCTTACCTGATCTATCCATTATGGAAGTGGTAACCTATGTTAGCGAAGTGGACATCCAAAAAATAAAGGTCAATTTTACAGTAGAAATTGGTCTGGATTCTGATCCGGGTAAAAAACTTCAGGGTAAAATAAATTCTGTTGCCAGTATTGGAGAACAAAAACCCAATTCGGATGCAAAAGTTTTTGAAGTAGTGATCGATGTACTCACTAACGACACTACCTTGAAACCATCCATGACAACGAGCTGTAGAATTCTTTGTGCCACTTTTAAAGATGTGTTGTACACACCCATCGAGGCAGTTCAAAGAGCAGGTAATTTGTTTTATGTATATGTAAAGGCGGGTGGTAAAATTTACCGACAAGAAGTAAGGGCCGGCTTGTCGAATGAAACAGACATCATCATTACCGAAGGTGTTACTGAAAATATGACACTTTTACTTTCAATGCCGAAAGACACGGCCAATATGGAATTTAGAAAACTACCCGCTATCAACAATCCTACTAAGACCAGTAAAAAATAAATGGCGTTAAACCGAAAAATGCTCATGAATTTCAGCATGGGTTGGGAGGCTTTGCTTACCAACAAAATGCGGGCATTACTCACGTCGTTGGGAATTATTTTCGGGGTTGCGGCGGTTATATCTATGATGGCCATTGGAAAAGGGACCGAAATCGAGATCATTAAGCAGTTGAAGGAGGTAGGCTCCAACAATATAATCATCAAACGAAAGGAAATAGAACAGGATCCATCTGCTCAAAAAAATGAAGAAACGGAAAAGAAACAAACTTCGGACGGTCTTACCCTAAAAGATGCGTATAATATTCAAAAAACCATTCCAGCGGTAAAAAACATAAGTCCTGAATCAGAGTTCGAAACAACCTTTTTAAATGAAGGCAGAAGAATGCAGGGAAAAATTGTTGGAGTCACCAATTTTTATTTTGAATTGACCGACCTCGAATTTGAGTTGGGAAAACCTTTCTCTGTGCAACAGGCTCAAAACTCGGAGCCTGTTTGTATTATAGGTCGGGTGGTAAAAGACAAATTATTCCCTGGAACAAATTGCATTGGTCAGAAAATAAAATGTGGCTCCAACTGGTTAACCATCGTGGGTGTATTGACCGCCAAAAACATTTCAGAAAAAAGCAGAGCCAAACTTTCTATTCGTGATCCGAATACGGAAGTATATGTTCCCATTGAAACATTTTTGATCCGCTACTATAACCGAAGCCTGGTAACCACAGGTGATATGGAAAGGGCCAATTATATGGAACCGGCAGAAAAAGAAGCAGAGAAGAAAAAGAACTATCATCAGCTCGATCGGTTGGTTGTTCATATTGATGAAACGGCCATGATGCAACCTGCTGCCGAAACGATTGATAAAATATTACAACGTCGACATAATGGGATGGTTGATTATGAAATTATTTTACCTGAACTTATTTTAAAGCAGGAACAAAAAACAAAAAAAATATTCAACCTGGTTTTAGGGGTCATCGCAGGTATCTCACTTTTGGTGGGTGGTATAGGTATTATGAACATTATGCTGGCATCTGTACTCGAAAGGATCAGGGAAATTGGACTGCGTCAATCACTCGGCGCTACACGGATAGATATTATCTGGCAATTTATGAGTGAAGCCATTATCATGAGCATCGGAGGAGGAACCATTGGGGTAATGCTTGGGATAGGTCTAAGTGTTTTGATCAGCAAAGCTTTTGAGCTTACCATATTTATTACCTTTACTTCAATCATTATATCATTTACCATTTCGGTAATGGTAGGATTGTTGTTTGGAATATGGCCGGCCCGTAAAGCTGCCATGCAAAACCCCGTAGAAAGTTTACGACATGACTAAACCACGATTACTTATCTTATTCTTTGCATGCATGTTCATGCAGAATTTTGTAAATGGTCAGCTCTCCGCAAAGCTCGGTTTGCTTCAGGCCATTGAAGTCGGAAAAGACAGAAGCCTCAAAACCATTGAAAACGGATTTTACTATGAATCGGCCAAATATACCTTTTCGGCGGCCCGTTCATTTCTCTATCCTGGACTTTCGCTTGAAGGTAATCTGCCTGGATTGAACCGACGGATCAATGCGATCACCCAGCCCAATGGAAGTATTTTATTTGTTCCCACTTCACAGGCTGTATCGAATGTTTCATTCATGATCAATCAGAATATTCCGGGGATCGGAGGGAATTTCTGGCTTGGAAGCAATCTGGGAAGGATCGACCTTTTCGATGCTTCTTCGGTGTACTGGAATGCATCACCCATTTTCTTCGGAGTATCATTACCGCTTGGCAGCTTCAGCCAAACCAAATGGAACTGGAAAAATGCCAAACTCAACTATAAGAAAAGTCATAGTGATTATGCTGAATCCATTGAGCAGCTCTCGATTGATATAACGAATGCCTATTTTGATTTTTATATTGCCACCATTCAATATGAAAATGCTACTACCAATGTGACCATCAATGATAGCATATACAAAATATCGCAGGGCAGATATAATGTGGGTAAGATCGCAGAAAATGAACTATTGCAGGTTGAACTTAGCCGAATAAATGCAATACAATCCGTAAATCGCCTCGAGGTCGAAAAAAAGATTGCCGAACAAAGACTTCAGTTACTAATGGGACTTAATCCAAATGAATCGATCATTCTGGATACACTTCCTTCGGTGCGTTCACTTACCATCGATATCGATAAAGCGGTGAACGAGGCAAAAGAAAATTCGACCACCATTATCCAAAACCAGATTGATCTGCAAGCGAATCTTATCAATATGAAACGAAGCAGCCGGGCAAGATTTCCTGATGGAACTTTAACCGCAACCTTTGGCTTGAACCAATCCGCCACTACCATTGGTGGTGCATATACCGATCCCTTGAATTACCAAACAGCCACCATTGGATTTAGCATTCCTTTATACCAATTCGGGAATGCCCAGCAAAACTATAAGCTCAACAAAGCTTATTACGATGCTACGGTTGCAAAGACAGAATACCTGAAACAGGATCTGGGGATCGATGTACAGGAAGCTGTGCTCGAATACAGAAACAACGAATTAGCTGTTGCAAATGCAAAAATGGGTTATGATATCTCTGTTAAAAGGTATGATGTAAGCAAGAATAGATTTTTGATAGGTAAAATCGATATCACCAATCTAACCATTGCTCAGGGAGAAAAGGACGATGCACTCATTAACTACATGAATACGTTGAGAAACTATTGGGTTGCCTATTACAATCTGAGGAAAATTACCCTCTTCGATTTTGAAAGCAACCAGAAGTTGGTGGTTGTCCCGACGAAAAATTAACCATGGTGAAAAATCCGTTGATTTAGTTGAAAATTACTCTTCATCGATCACATCTCCCTTTTGTTTTTTTTCTTTTTTCTTCTTTTTTTCTTTGATAACTTCCGTGCCATCTTCCTTTTTTTCTTTCTTTTTGAAATCAAAGGTATACTGCACCGAAAAAT
>JANWKQ010000203.1 GCA_025451295.1 Flavobacteriales bacterium
ATCTTATTTTGATCTTTATGGTCGGTTTTGCTGTGGTGAGTGATTATATGCAATATTATGCCAGCCAAACCTGGAGTGAAGCTTTTTATCTTTTTATACAAGCGGTGGTTTTGTTTGTTGTAATGAAAGTGATTTCCATAGAGAAACAGGAAGCCACCATCATGCAGGATCTGAAAAAAAGATGGTATCTATGGCTTGCAGTGGGTGCAGCGTTTACGCTTTTGTCGATGACAAAGACCATAGCCATTTTTGGTGTAGCGGCCCCCATTTTATATTTCATCATACAAAAAAAATACCGGTTTGCAGTGTATGTTCTGATCAGTTTTCTGGTGATCAAAGTAGGGGTGGGGCAGGTTGAAAAAGCCATGTATGGTCCCAATAATTCCAATCAGCTAAGCCAAATGATGTTGAAAGATCCTTATAAGGCAGAAAAAGGTAAACTGGATGCAGCGGGATTCGTGGAAAGATTTGGAGAGAATTTAAAAACATATTCCAGCATGCATTTTTTAAGATTCCTGCATGTAATTCCTAAAGACCGGTATAAATTAAGTGACGATGGGTCAACCATTGATGATGAAAAAAGAATGGCATGGCTTGTTACGATCCTGGTGACTGGTTTGATATTGCTTTGCGGTTACAAGATCTGGAAAGAAAATAAACCCATATTTTTTCTGGTACTCTATACCCTCATCATGTGTGGGGGAATATTTTTTGGGATCCATGCCAGCAACCGACAGGATAGATTGATCATTATTTTATTTCCGTTTATACTGATGATCATTGGATATGGAGGCTATCTAATGGTCAGGAATATGCGTATCCTGCATGTATTAACGGCAGGTGTTCTGGGGATTATTTTACTAAGCAGTTTTTACAACACCCTTGCCAAAGCTCCCGAAAGCATGACAGCACTACAAAAAAATCTTGGACCTGATCCTCGTTTTGGCTACACACCCGATTGGCTCAATTATCTGGCAATGGGGGATTGGTGTGTAAAGAATCTTCCGCCTGGAAGTAAGGTGGTCTGCAGAAAACCTGAAATATTATTTACGAGTACCTGGACACAAATGTGGTATGGTGTTTACAAAATTGACGATGAAGAAGTAAAAGATCAAAACGGTGAGCTAGTGAAACGGCAGATCATGGATGGTGATCATTACATGAAAAAATATAAAGATGCTGGGGTAACACATATTTTAGTGGCCGACCTAAGAGCAGTACCTATGAAAAAGACGAAACGCCTTATTTCGACCATTCACAAGATCGGCTCGTTTATCGCCAGTAAGTATCCTAATGAGCCGTATAGATTATTAGAACCGGTTAAGGAGATTGGAACGGATGAGAAGGCGGTGCTCTACAAGATTAACTATGAGTAACCCTTGAATTTTTAAACTACTCATTATAAGTAGATTATAGATAGATTTCTTTACCTAAACAAAGGGTGTCGTTTAATAATTAACCTGATAATTTTATCCTTTTTGGCCCTTGCTATTTCAAATATTTATATACATTAGTCGCAAAATACTAACCAAGGGGCTGCCGAAAACCATAAATAGAGTAGGCAAAAACTAATTAATCTATTTACTATGTCAGACACAAACAACGCTGGTGGTGCACAAAAGCCGCCACAAAAAAAGATGCTAATGTTCATTTTGGCCTGGATGCTTGGTTATTTGGGAATCCATCGCATGATGATGGGCTACAAAAACTGGTGGCTTATGCTAATCACTTTAGGTGGATGTGGAATTTGGTCATTAATTGATGCCATTATGATCTTAACTGGAAGCCTTAAAATGGCAGACGGAAGAGATTTGGAATAAATTATATTTCAAAAACGAAAGGGAAGGAGGGTTTTTACCCTCCTTTTTTTGTTTTAGTAAGTGACACTGTCAGATGCACCTTTGTGTTTCTTATCTTTGCCCTCATGAACATTGCCTGGAAATATGTAAAAGCTAATTGGCTCTACGCCCTGGTGATTGCCTATGGGCTCTTTTCATGCATTCTTAAAATTTTTACTGGCATCAATATTACCATTCCCTGTATTTTCAGAACTTTCTTTCATCTTCGATGCCCGGGCTGCGGACTTACCGCCGCTTTTATTCATTTGCTTCAGTTGAGATTTTCGGAGGCATGGGAACATAATCCCATGATCTTCCTTGTTTTACCGTTAGGCGCTTTTTGTTTGTATATGAGCTTTCGTCGTTTCAGGAAACGAGTAGAACGCCTTACACTATCTGAAACTAATTAACTAACTTTGCTTACTAACCCAAAAAAATAAAAGAGATGGAAGAACAATCTTCAAACTGGAATCAGGGAATGGGGACCAACAATCCTCAATATATGCAGGATCTTCCCAAAGCAAAAGGAACTTTGGTATTAGGCATTGTTTCCCTCTCTGTTACGGTTGTTTGTTGTTTTTGTTATGGTTCGTTTTTTGGATTTGTATTAAGTCTCATTGGACTTTTGGTTGGAAGATCTGCCATGAACACCTATCACGAAAATCCGGAGGCTTATAGTCACTCCTCCTATAAAAAAGCCAGGATCGGTAATTTATTGAATATAATTGCCCTCATACTTTCAATTATCATTTCCACCTTGCTGGTGATCCTCATCTATAAAGGATTGAACGGTGAGCTTCCACCAGAATTTCAGCAGAGATGGGATGAGGAGATGGCGAAGTATGACTATGATTAAATCTAACAAGTTTGCTCACCTGTTTTTCCAAACAATATTTTGGCGTTGAATGTCCCGGCTGTGGAATTCAACGTTCCGCCATTAAACTTTTACAGGGTGATGTATTAGACTCATTGGCTCTGTATCCGGCATTAATCCCGTTTGCTCTTTTATTGATCATAAGTCCGCTATCGCTGATCAAATTTTTTAAAATCGATGTGAAGTGGGTAGTGATCCTGGCGGTTGCCAATATAGTGATCATGTTTGGACATTATATATTGAAAATAGCGGGATGGGCTCCCTGGTATGACCAAGCGGCTGCCGGTTTTCATCCATAAACCACCATGATCTCATCCAGTGGTTTTCTTTCGATTTTTGGCACAAAAGTTTCTACAGGTTTTCCAACAGGTATGATCAAAAAGGCACGTTCGTTTTCAGGCCGGTTAAGAATTTCCGATAAAAAATTCATTGGACTGGGTGTATGGGTCAATGCAACCAGACCTGCTTCATGAATGGCTGCCAATAAAAAACCACAGGCAATACCCACGGATTCCTGCACATAATAGTTCTGATGTTTATGTCCGCCTTCTTCCAATTCATAAATTCTTTTGAAAACGACGATTAAATAAGGGGCTGTTTCTAAAAAGGGTTTTTGCCAATTGGTGCCAAGTGGCTCGAGATCTTTTAACCATTCATTGCTCATCCTTCCATTATAACTGTCGAATTCTTCTTTTTCAGCTGCTTCTCTGATCTTCTTTTTGATGGCGGGATGTCTGACAACGCAAAAGGTCCAGGGTTGTTTATTGGCTCCGGATGGAGCGGTGGAAGCTGCTTTAACGATATGTTCAATAATACTCATATCAAAATTTTCATCAGAAAATTCCCGAACCGTTCTTCTTTTATCCATCCATTCGTAAAAATCCTCTGATCGCAATTTCATTTCTTTTTCAGAAAACTTAAAATGATGATAATAGGTATATGGATACCCATCAATTGTCTTTTCTTCCATAAAAACTAGAACTTTTGTTTTAAAATATCTTTTTGATCCATCGGATTGGTGTTGGAGGATAATTTGGAAGCTTTACCACCTAAATATATAGCAAAGGCATCAAGGCAGGTTGCGTTTGAATGATCTCTTCCTCCGCAACTATTCGTAGTAGTATTTCGTCCGATGTCTGCCGTTACGATTACACGGTGCTTAACCGGATCAAATTGTTTAGCCAGTTCATTAAAAAATTCATCCAGCTTTTCGAGATAGAGTTTATTACTTGAGTGTCCGATTTCGGTGTGATGCAGATAGATCACCTGCGTTTTTTTTGAAACTGCGGCAAATGCATCATTCAATACGTCGGAAACTGTATACCGATCCAATGTTTGAGTTTCAGTGATCGCAGGTTCCTGATCCATTCCGGATATTAATTTTGAAAACCCTTCAGCATGTGAATAAGAGATATTAGAACAGGTCATTTGTTGAATATGCAAACTCGCCTCCGAAGAAATATTCATTTTTTTGAATGCATTCAAACCATCCTCATAAGCAACACCCCTGAACACAAAAACAATCTTTTTTTTACCTTTTATCCGGTTGGAATTGGCCATTAATGAAGGTGAGATACCTGCAAGGGTGACCGCCATGGCGGAGGTTTTGATGAATTTTCTTCTATCCATAGGAGAGTTCATTGAAACTAAGCGACAATATATAAAATATGTTCATGGGATTATCCGTTGAATACGTTAAATTTGTACAATTATCATGCTAAAAGTGAGACTCAGAATTTTATTTATTTTTTTATCCCTTTTTCTTACTGTTTTTACGTTATCTGCCCAGAAAAATAAAAAGATCAAGGGTGGTGTTACAGGTGATGATGAAAAAAAACAAAAAGTTTTTGTGACCATCGGTCCCGAGATCAATTTAATTATCCCCACAGATTTTGGAGCCCGGCCCGATAAATTTGCACAGGATACCATGTTTAAATGGTATCCTAATTTTAGTTATCGTTTTGGGGCCTGTCTTCGATTCGACTTTAGCCGAACTTTTTCTTTGCAAACAGGACTTTTTTATATTTCCCGCGGTTATACATCAAAAGTAGGCAGAGCCGATCTTTCTGCTAACCCGGTTGATATCGTGGAAGAATACTATAGTCGGGACCTGAGCTATATTGGATTCGAAATTCCCATTATGGGATTGTTCTATGTTCAACTGGGAAAAAAATGGTTCATGAATAATGCGGTTGGATTTTCAGTTGATTTTTTTCCGAGCAGTATTGTTTCTCTTGCAGGGGACTCTAACATTAAATATACCTCGTATGGAGGTAGAAATTCATGGTGTATACCTTCTCTGAAGGCAGCCATTGGATTTGAATACAGATCGGAGAATTCCGGATACTTTTATTTAGGTGGCCAGTTCCACCGACCATTTATTCCTATTTTTTCTGGATTTATTGAGCGAACCAATGGCGTTCCATATGGTTTTCAAGCTCAGGAAATCCCTCAATCAGGGACCTATTTTTCGATTGACTTCAAATATTTTTTCCCACCGGGTAAGAAAAATAAATGGACCGAAGATGCCCGATGATATATGAAAGCAATTAAATTTTTCTTCTATTTTTTCTTCAGCTTTTTTGTTTTGCTTTTTGTAGCGGGATATTTTCTTGAATTGTTTTTTAGCCCTTCAGAAAAAAAGATCTTTTCATCCATCGGATCAGATCCGGCGTATCCGCTTCAATTCGATTCGGTCGACTGGAATGGGACTTCCATTGGCTTTGTAAAAGTTGGAAATGATACCTCCCAAAGAGTCATCATGGTCCATGGTTCACCCGGGAACTGGAAGAATTTTTATGAAGCGTTGAAATATGCCGATTTTTATAAAGACCATCAGTTGATCGCGATAGATCGATGGGGATATGGAATTACCGGAGGTGCCCATGGGGAACCGGATCTTGGGATCCATGCTGCTTATATCCACGAATTATGTAAACCCAGTAAAGGAGGAAGAAAGCCAATCCTTGTGGGTCATTCCATGGGAGGACCCATCGTAATCAAATCGGCCATTGATTATGGAAATGAATTAGCCGGAGTCATTAGTGTAGCCGGATCTTTTGACGCCAGCCTCGAACCGAATGAATGGTTCAGAGGATTGTACCGGGTGTTTCCGCTGAACCTGATTTTTAACAGGGATCTGAAAGCAAGTAATGATGAATTGTTCACCCACCGGCTGGAACTGGAAAAAATGAGCAGTGAATGGCAAAATGTGAATTGTAAGGTAACCATTATACAAGGAGGAAAGGATAATCTGGTGGCTCCTGGCAACCTGGAGTATGCCAAAGAAAAATTAAAAGGGAAAGAGGTCACTTATACTTTCATTCCGAATGAGGATCATTTTATTCCGTTTACCAATCCCGAGCCGATGTTGAAGGCTATTGAGGATATGGGGAGGTGATTAAATACAAATCTTTTTACTCTCGAACTGATGCAAGCGGCCCGGGGTGAAGCGGTATCCTTTTTATTATTGCTATTAAATATTTTATCGGCAGGTGGCAAAGACGGGCAATTTGCCCGTCTCTACAAGCGGCTACGAAACAATCTTGGTGGCAATAATAAAAAGATATAAGCGGAACACCGGAAAGGCCGCCCTAAAAAACTACCGTATCCGATCCACACTCTTCACCAACTCCTCATCTTTCCTGATCCTTCGGGCAGCCCACAGGCAAAGAATCAGACTTACCAGTTGACCAAACATTCCAAAACTTTTGGCTGGAAGAAATGTATACTCGTTGGATACCGATAAGCTAAACATATAATAGAGGTACAAACAAATATTCAAAATGATAATGGTCATCAAAACAAATACAAAAGTTCTTTGTTTTTTACGTTTTTTATATTGAAAAACAGTGAACAGGCTAAAAAGAATGATGATCGAGTTTAATGCAATAAACGGATAGTTATAAAGGGCTGTAATGGTTTTGGTGTCGATCGATTGTCCATCTGGGCTATGGTACCCTACCCATACAAAAACGGGGAGAAAAAAGATGAGACCGTGTAGAATGGCCACCAAACCAAGCAATAAGCTCTGTATACGCTGTATCATATAAGGGATATTTACCCCAAAAGTACAAAGGATTGCACGAAAAAACCATCATTAAAAAAAATGTGTAAAGATTTGGATTCCAGAAATTATTCGTATTATTGTACTGTCATTGTATTACAGATATCTGTAACAGACCCCCGACAATTTTATTGAATCACAACAAATACAAAATTGATTTATTGCATGTAGGATGGTGAGGTGCTGAATGGCAAATCGCAAAATCAATTAAAATATACAGCCAAAACGTCAAAACGACATTTAACAACAATTATTTATTATTCATATTATGGAAGGACCCAACGAAGAGGACATGGTTGATAAGAACGGCGATGAAGGAAAAAAGAAAAGAAATCGCATTGATCCGTCGAAAGTAGTCATTGGTAAGCATAAAAAACCACCGGTACCCAAGGTTGAAGAAACCGATTTGGGAGTAGGAGGTTTATTTGATGATGATGAAAAAAAATACAATGATGCGGAGCCTACCGAAGAAGAGATCATGGAAGCCATCAAGGCATCCGAAAATCCTGATGCAGAAGCGGACAAGTTAGAAGAGTCCGAAGAGGATGAGGAAACAGAAGCGGAAGCAGAAAACGAAAGGGATACTGAAAAAACGGAGAATGAAACCATCACCGAAAAGAAAGAATTGGTAGAGGCTCCTGTAATGGAAGAAAATGTTCAGCAAAACGTTCAGAAACAACAATACGATAAGCGTAATTTTGAGTTTTATAATTTCGATGGACATGTAGAGAGTGAAGGGGTATTAGAGATCATGCCTGATGGTTATGGTTTTTTACGCAGTTCCGATTATAATTATCTCAGCTCACCTGACGATGTATATGTTTCGCAATCACAAATAAAATTATTCGGATTAAAAACGGGTGATACCGTTGTAGGAACGATCAGGCCTCCAAAAGAAGGTGAAAAATATTTTCCGCTTATTAAGATCAGTGAGATCAATGGATATACACCAGATGAAATTCGTGATAGGGTCCCTTTCGATTATTTGACCCCGTTGTTTCCCCATGAAAAAATTCATTTAACCAGTGGTGGTTCCAAAAAAGATTCAATATCGATGCGGATCGTGGATCTGTTCACTCCAATTGGAAAAGGTCAGCGTGGATTGATTGTTGCGCAGCCAAAAGTGGGAAAAACAGTATTGTTAAAAGAAGTAGCGAATTCAATTGCCGCGAATCACCCTGAAATTTATCTGATCATATTATTGATTGATGAACGACCTGAAGAGGTAACGGATATGGCACGCAGTGTGAAGGCAGAAGTAATCGCTTCTACTTTTGATGAGCCGGCTGAGCGTCACGTAAAAATAGCCAACATTGTTTTGGAAAAAGCAAAAAGGATGACTGAGTGTGGTCAGGACGTGGTGATCTTATTGGATTCTATTACGCGTCTGGCACGTGCATTTAATACGTGTGCACCGGCTTCCGGTAAAATATTAACGGGTGGAGTTGATAGTAACGCCTTACAAAAACCAAAAAAATTCTTTGGAGCTGCGCGTAAAATCGAAGATGGTGGTTCGTTAACAATCCTCGCAACGGCATTGATTGAAACCGGATCGAGAATGGATGAGGTGATCTTCGAGGAGTTTAAAGGAACCGGTAACATGGAATTACAGTTGGATCGTAAACTGGCGAATAAGCGAATCTTCCCGGCCATCGATGTAACCGTTTCCAGTACGAGAAGGGATGATCTGCTCGAAAGTGCCAATACAATCAGTCGGATGCATTTATTAAGAAATCTTCTGGCTGACTTTAATGTGGTGGAAGCCATGGAATTTGTAATGGAAAGGATTCGTCTGACTCAATCGAATGATGAATTTCTCATTTCGATGAATGCGTAATCTGGTAATTAGTAATTGGAAAATGGTCATTCGGAAAAATGTCTTGAAGGATTTATCAAATAATAAGTAATTCTATGTTATACCTGGTTTCCCTATTCA
>JANWKQ010000204.1 GCA_025451295.1 Flavobacteriales bacterium
AAAGATGTGGATGTTTATTTCGGAACTTTTGCCAAATCATTTGCGAGCATTGGTGCATTTGTTGCTGGTGAACCCGAGGTCATGAATTTTTTACGTTACAATACCCGTTCACAGATCTTCGCGAAATCATTGCCGATGACTTTGGTAATGGGGGCTTTGAAAAGACTTGACATGATGCGGACACGTCCTGAGCTGAAAGAAAATCTCTGGAAAGTAGTGAATGCTTTACAAAGCGGATTGAGAAATGTAGGTTTGAATATTGGAAACACAACTTCGCCTGTAACACCTGTTTTCCTGAGTGGAAATCCACAGGAAGCATCACAGGTTGTGTATGACATCAGAGAAAAATATGGAATTTTCTGCTCGGTAGTTTTATATCCGGTAGTACCAAAAGGAATTATTATTTTACGTTTGATACCAACAGCTTCACATAAACTGGAGGATGTAGAATATACTGTAAAGGCATTTGCTGATGTTGCACATAAACTCAAAGAAGGTTTGTATGACAAGGAGAAATATGCAGATGCGGTTCCGCAGACCTAAAAATTATTTCACAGACAGGTTGAAGAGAGGCTTTCAGAAATGGAGGCCTTTTTTTATGGGCACCCAAATTAAGAAGTTCTTATCTCAATGCGCCCATCATTTTTTTGGACTCACGGATCGCTCCGTTGACATCTATCTTGAAATTTTTTATCGCCACCTGGTTCAACCCGGTTCTCTTATTTTCACTATCGTAACCATAATCATCCGGATTCTTTTCCCATTCCTGGATAAAATATTTTACTTCTACCGACATATCACTTTTTACAACTGCTGTTCTTAGTGAATCGGAATAATATTCGAGACCAGCAATTTTTTCAAAATCGATGATCTTTCCTTTATCAATTCCATAGGTGGCCAGATAAACGTGCACCGGTGGTTTTTCGCTCCACATACCCGCCTGAGAATAGAGCAATGCTACATACTTATCAGTTTCTGCTACTTTTCCTACATAAAAATATTCATCACCCACATCACGACTAAATTCAGAATTTACCATACCTGGTACGAAGTCGACATAATCGTAAGAAATACTCTGATCAAAATTAACGGTCTGACTCACTTCTTCCGAAAGTTGATAGGGCAGCGTTAAGGAGGCAAAATGTGATTTATACATAGAGAAAGAAACAGCTTTGGAAGAAGTATTGCCTGACATAGAAGTTTTAACTGTTTCGGTAAAATTTTCATCTTTGCGAACAAATACCAGATCTGAATCACTCATGATCTGGTCAAGGTGATTATACCCATTTTCAATTGCCAATTGTAAATAATTAAGCGATTGTTTTCCATCCTCAATCATCGAGTGTGCACAGGCCAGATTATACAATACCAACGAAATAGGCTCATATTCCAAAGCTTCCGCCATTTTATAGGCATCGATTGCCATTTTAAAATCTTTTTTATCCATGAGTGCATTACCCAATTCATAGTATGTTTTTGCAAATGGATACATACTAATGGAATTCTTAAATGAAATAATGGCGCTATCTAATTTGTTGTTATTTCGATATTGGTCAACTCCGGTTAAAAAAATTCTTTTGGCGTCCTGTTGAGAATTTTTATCAGCTTTTAATAAAAAGTTATTCACAATTTCTTTATTGAAGATGTCTGCTTCAGCCAATACACTTTTTTGAACATTATCGGTATTCTTGTTAGTGGTTTTTTTGCCTCCGCATGCAACTAATAGTACGCTGAGTGCTACTATTACTATAGAATATGATTTCATAATGAGTTGAGATTGTTAGGTTAAAGGTAGAAAATTGGAGATCAATACAGAAATATATTTCACCAAACGAAGTTAATGAATTAGTAACCGGCGAACCCAAAAAAAAATGGGTTCGTTGGACCAAATAGTTTTTTAAAATTTTTTTTTGGATTAGAGGGAAGATGCAGATACATTTGTCGAAATATCGTTTGAGAATGAGGGGATTACACATACTAAACCTTTTGATACCGCTTGTTTGCAGTGTTTTGAACGCTCAGAAATATGAGGTAAGGATTGATACATTGGGATATGAGGCTAATTTCAGAGGTTTATGCGCAGTAAGTAACAAGGTGGTTTGGGTTTGTGGAAGCGGCGGTACTGTTGGTCGTACCACTGACGGTGGAGAATCATGGACTTTTCAAAAAGTGCTGGATGGTTCGAAAGCTGAGATCAGGGATGTAGAGGCTTGGGATGAAAACAATGCAATTATTCTGAGTGTAAAAGATCCGGCACAGATACTAAAGACAACGGATGGAGGAGCTACCTGGCAAACCGTATTCACAGCTCATAATTTTGAAACCTTCCTGAATGGTTTTGCCTTCTGGGATAAAAACAAAGGCATTGCCTATGGCGATCCGATCCATGGACATTTTGAGATCCTTACCACCACGGATGGCGGTAACACCTGGGAGCAGCTGGCACAGGAACATGCGCCTAAGGCAACCAAAGATGAAGCAGGATTTGCAGCAAGCGGCACCGGTATATGTGTTGGTAAAAAAGGAAAAGTTTGGTTTGGTACTGGAGGTAACGCATCGCATATATTTGTTTCTAACGACTATGGGATGACCTGGAAGCATCATGAAACACATATTACTCATGGCATGAGTAGCAAAGGGATCAACAGTATCGTCTTTGTGGATGATTATATTGGAGTGGCGGTTGGGGGCGACTTTACGGCACCCGACATTAGCGAAAAAAATTATTCGGTTACTACCGATGGAGGTGTAAGCTGGCATATTCCGGATAAGCACCAACACCCGAGTGGCTATAGGAGCTGTGTTGAAGCGATCTCCAAAACAACCTTTATTGCGGTAGGTAAAAATGGCATTGATATTTCCTATGATGGCGGTTATAACTGGGAGATCGTCACCCATGATGGTTTCTTAACGATTGACGAAGCGGATAAAGGTTCCACTATTTTTGTAGCAGGTTCCAATGTAATAGGTCGGCTGGTTCCTGCCAGATAGCCTATGGTGCTTTTTCTAAAAGTTTGCTATTCAATTAAAAAAAATTACATTTGCACTCCGTTTTTTTAACCAGATCTCGTAGCTCAGCTGGTAGAGCATTACACTTTTAATGTAGGGGTCCAGGGTTCGAATCCCTGCGGGATCACGGATGAATCAAAGCCCGAACGCGAATGCGTTTGGGCTTTCTTATTTTCAATCCGCGTTGAAAGCTCTGCTTTCAAAAGTGGATTGAAAATAAGAAAGCATTTCGCGCAGCGAAATTAGGCTTTGATTCTCAAAACGGACACTATAGGGATCAACGAGCAAAGCGAGGTAGTTCCGATCTGTTTTTTTCAAAATGATAAAATTCCGATCAAAACAAGAATCCACATCAGTTATTCGAGAAGATTTCAATCTTCATTCAAAAAAATAATTCTCGAAAAGGACGCTACATAAGACGAAAAATGTTTTTCACATTTTTTACGGTGAATAAAACGCATCTGGATGTATTCTTGGTGATCATATATCATGCAAACAATCTATATCATTATCGGACTCTTTTCCTTAGCCGCTCTATTAGGAATTATCTTAATCTCATTTGTTTTCCGTTCCAAAAAAGCGCCGCTCGGTCTGGCGTTTCTGCACGGACCCGTCGCCGCCATCGCCTTAATTATACTGATCATTTATACCATTAATAACGATCGGATGTTTGTGGCAAGCATTGTATTATTCGCACTGGCAGCGTTAAGTGGAGTTTTTCTGATCGTTAAAGACCTCCGTTCTGACCAACCGCTGCCCAAAGGGCTTGCCATTTTTCATGGATTAGCAGCAGTAGCCGGCTTTGCGGTTTTGCTGGTAAATGCCTTTATGTGATCGGCTATTTTCAGTTAAAAATACCCCCTATATGGTATTTTACTGTTAATTATCAGAGATTTCGGTTGGACCGTTTACTGATTTTGAGGGAATAACCCTACCTTTGCACCATATTCAATGTTACCACATGGCTAATATTACTTTCAAAACTCAATACAGCGAATTTGCAGTTGCATTGCGGGAAGAAACTCAAAACTATTTTAAAACCAACAATCTTTCAAAAACCGGCAACTGGAAATTATATTCCAAAACGGTTATTCTTTTTACCATAGCCCTTACCTGTTATGGTTTATTGATTTTCGCTGGCCTCCACTGGGCCATTAATCTTGGGTTATGCGCTATTTTAGGGATCGACATGGCCGCCATCGGATTCAATGTAATGCATGATGGTGCACATGGAAGCTATTCTAAAAAACAATGGATCAACGATGCGATGGCCTATTCCCTCAATTTAATGGGTGGAAGTTCTTTCCTGTGGAAGATGAAACATAATGTAATACATCATAATTTAACCAACATCGAAGGACATGATGATGACATTGATATTCGCCCATTAATAAGAACCAACATCAACCAACCTAAAAAAGGCATTCATAAATATCAGCATTATTATTTCATTTTCCTGTATTCCCTCACTTCTGTTTGGTGGGTATATGTAAGAGATTTTATGAAATACTTTTCTAAGAAAATTGCGGGTCAGCCTTTAAAAAATCTGACTGCAAAAGAACATGTTATTTTTTGGGTGAGTAAAGTCATTTACTTTTTCATTTTTCTGGCTGTACCTATTTATTTTCTGGGTGTAGGTCCAACAATGGTAGGATACTTTACGATGTTGGGTGTTCAGGGTGTGATCCTGGCTGTTGTTTTCCAGTTGGCACATGTGGTTGAAGACACCACTTTCCCAATGCCGGATGAAGAAACCAATAAAATTGAAAATACGGTCTTAATGCATCAAATGGAAACTACTGCGAATTTCTGCACCAAAAATAAATTCATGCATTGGTATACCGGTGGATTGAATTTTCAGATCGAACATCATTTATTTCCTAAAATAAGTCATGTGCACTATGACCAGTTGAGCAAGATCGTGCAGGATCTTTGCAAAAAATACAATATTAAATACAAAGAATATCCAACCTTTTTTAAGGCCGTTAAATCACATGTTCTGCATTTGAAGGCTGTTGGAAACGCTTAACCCATTTACGATTTTGGATTTTTGATTTACGACTATTACACTCACCTGTAACTACCCGTACCTGTATTAATCGTAAATATCAAGGGGCGGCTTTCCGCAGTAGTCCTCACTCCTATCGTCGTTCCGGGCTACTTTCTCCAATCGGGGCCGCTAGCGGTTTAATTTAAATTGCAAATAATGGATCTTCAACCCTTCCTTTAACCAAATCTTTTCATAGAAGGTTTGAACCTCTACCAAAGGTCCGGATTTAAAATCTTTGTACACATCCTCACTCATTGTGAGAAGTTCAAGTCCTTCCTCCTTGATTACCTGGTTCAACGTATAGTCAAAAAGAAAACGGCTGTCAGTTTTTAAATTGACAATGCAATCTTTATCGGCAAATGAACGGTACTTATTTAATAATGGGGATGAGGTAAGACGTTTTTTTGTTTTTCCCTCTCTGGGTTGAGGATCAGGAAAAGTGATCCAGAGTTCGTTGATCTTTTCTCCCTGATCAAAAAATGATGTGATGTTGTGAATTCTTGTTCGGATAAAAGCAATATTGGAAAGATTTTCATCAT
>JANWKQ010000205.1 GCA_025451295.1 Flavobacteriales bacterium
AATTCGCTTCACCTAACGCATACAATCCCGGAACGGTGGTCATTAAATTATAATCTACCCAAATTCCACCCATTGTATAATGTACAGCTGGATAAATCATCATCGGTTCCTCATATGGATCCACACCGGTGATCTGTGCGTACATATCGAACAAATTCCCATATTTTTCTTTTACTACCGCTTTGCCCAACTCTTTTAATTGCAGATCCGTGGGGTTTGTAATATCTTTTTTCATCGCCTCTGCTTTTCCATATTTTTCCTTCATGTTATACATGAAATCCAAATACACTGCGTTTCCGGTTTGATTCACTCCAAAACCTGCATCACATCTTTCTTTGGCAGCACGTGATGCTACATCACGAGGCACTAAATTTCCGAAAGCCGGATATCTTCTTTCTAAATAATAATCACGATCATCTTCGGCGATCTCACTGGCTTTTTTCTTACCGGCACGAATCGCTTCAGCGTCTTCTTTTTTCTTCGGTACCCAGATGCGTCCATCATTCCTTAATGATTCACTCATCAAAGTAAGTTTCGATTGATGATCTCCGGATACCGGAATACAAGTCGGATGAATTTGGGTATAACACGGATTGCCGAAAAATGCACCCTTTTTATGTGCCTTCCATGCAGCAGTTACATTCGATCCCATCGCATTCGTCGATAAGAAAAATACGTTTCCATACCCACCAGTGCATAACAATACTGAATGTCCAAAATGTTTTTCAAGTTTTCCGGTTACCAGATCACGGGCAATAATGCCTCTTGCCTTTCCATCAATCGTTACAACATCCAGCATTTCATGACGTGAAAACATTTGCACAGTTCCTAATCCAATCTGTCTTTCAAGTGCACTATAGGCCCCAAGCAACAATTGTTGTCCGGTTTGACCTGCCGCATAAAAAGTTCTTTGAACCTGTGTTCCACCAAATGAACGATTACTCAGCATTCCGCCATATTCACGAGCCAACGGAACACCTTGCGCCACACATTGGTCAATAATATTTCCACTTACTTCAGATAGACGATGGACATTTCCTTCCCTGGCTCTGTAATCACCACCTTTTATTGTATCGTAAAATAAACGGTAAACGCTATCACCATCGTTTTGATAATTTTTGGCCGCATTGATCCCTCCCTGAGCAGCGATTGAATGTGCTCTGCGTGGTGAATCCTGAAAACAAAATACTTTTACCTTATATCCCATTTCAGCCAGGGTTGCTGCTGCTGAAGCTCCCGCTAATCCGGAACCTACCACTATAATTTCGAGGTTTCTTTTGTTTGCCGGATTTACGAGGGCCACCTTCGACTTATAGGTAGTCCATTTCTGGTCAAGCTGGCCTTCGGGTATTTTTGAATCAAGTTTTGACATAGTTTCTATATCTGATTGAATTTTTTTTATCTGTATTATTTTACCCAGCCAAAAAACATCGCAATGGGCATCATCGCAAACATGAGTGGACAAACAATGGCAAATGCAGTACCTGCCATTTTTATCATGGGGTTATAACGTGAATGATTGACCCCGAGCGACTGAAAAGTACTTTTGAATCCATGTAACAAATGCCAGAAAAGAGAAACACAGCCAAGTACATACAAAAGAACGATCCACCATTCACTAAAGATCACTTTCATTTTTTCATACAGTTCAATCTCATGACCCGTATTAAACTGATTCGCCCGGTTCGGGATCCAGAAATGTGCCGTATGCATAATGAGGAATAACAACAACAATGTCCCCAATAATCCCATACTTCTTGAATACCATGCACTGTTAGCTGAAGCGCCTTTGGCTATATATTTTTTAGGACGTGCCTTTGTGTTTTGTGCCCATAGGGTAAATCCATCAATGATATGAACCAGAAAACCGATTACCAAACCTATTTCCATGATCCGGATCAATGGATTAGTCCCCATAAAATGACCGGCCATTCCAAAGGTTTTGCCGCCGTCATTCAGGAAAATAAGAGAATTAATGCCACAATGGACCACCAAAAATGAGATCAGGAATAAACCTTTAAGACCCATTACTACCTTTTTCCAAATAGATGTCATGCTAAATCCGAGTTTAGTGCAAATGTAATAATTGATAAACAGGAAGGAAGGAGGTTTTTTCAACCGGATTATTTAGAATAGTTCTAAAAAGGTAAAGACCCGGGACCGGAGTTGGAAGTTCTCCTGAATCAGACCTCTGCCTTCGGTCTCCGGTCTTCCAGCTTGTTAAAAGTCACAAAGACTATTGGCAACAAGCCGTAAACCCCTTACATTCGTGATCAAAAGGAGGGCTTTGGCCCACATAACTTGAGTTTTATGAGATATACACCCATTGCACAAGAGCTTTATATTACTAATCGTAAAAACTTCGCCAGCAAACTTTTAGCAAATAGCTTGGCCATCATCAACAGTAATGATATCATGCCAACCAATGCTGATGGCTCCATGGGCTTCAGGCAAAACAGCGATATGCTTTATTTGTCGGGAATTGACCAGGAGGAGTCCATTTTGCTGCTCTATCCGGATGCCAAAGACCCAAGACATAAAGAAATCCTTTTTCTAAAAGAAACCAGTGAATTGATCGCCATTTGGGAAGGGGCCAAGTTCTCCAAAAAAGAGGCTACTGAACTTAGTGGTGTAAAAACGGTTTACTGGCTACAGGAATTCCAAACGGTTTTAAAAGGATTAATGGCCGAAGCTGAAAATATATACCTGGGTTCTAATGAACATACCCGGAATACGAATGAGGTGGAAACACGGGATACAAGATTCATGAAATGGTGTAAAGAACATTATCCATTGCATCAATATCATCGCTCGGCACCTATTATCAACCGCCTTCGCTCTGTAAAACATCCGTTGGAAGTAGCACAAATGCAAAATGCATGTGACATTACAGAAAAAGGGTTTCGCAGATTGTTGAAATTCGTGCAACCGGGGGTAACCGAAAATCAAATCGAAGCAGAATTGATCCATGAATTTATTTTTAATGGAAGTAATGGTTTTGCATATGGCCCTATTATCGCTTCTGGTATCAATTCATGCACATTGCATTATGTAGAGAACAAAGAAGTTTGTAAAGATGGTGACATCATTTTACTCGATGTTGCTGCCGAATATGGAAACTATGCCAGTGACCTTACCCGTGTATTACCGGTGAATGGAAAATTCAACAAACGCCAGAAAGATGTATACAATGCAGTTTTACGTGTGCAGAAGCAGGCGATACAAATGCTGCAACCAGGAGCGATCGTTAAAGACATTAATGAAAATGTGGGATTACTCATCGAAAAAGAATTGGTAGACCTGGGTCTGCTTACGATGGGCGATATTAAAAAACAGGACCCTGTATGGCCTGCGTATAAAAAATATTTCATGCATGGTACTTCTCATTTCCTTGGTTTGGATGTGCATGATGTGGGGTATTTTAACGAGCCTATCCAACCCGGTATGGTATTTACCTGTGAACCGGGAATTTATATCCGCGAAGAAGCCATAGGTATACGAATTGAAAATGATATTCTGGTATCAGCCAAAGGACCGGTTGATCTCATGAAAAATATTCCAATTGAGGTAGAAGAGATCGAGGAGTTGATGAATCAAGAAGTGGAGATCCATTAATTCCTGATAAAGTCTTCATTATGTTTTTTGTCTGGTGCAACCTTTGGTTTTATATTAGTATCTGATTAGTTGAGGGTTGAAGGAGGTAGTGGTTGAGGGTCTTTATTTTGTCCAATAAATATCTCTTATTATCCAATGATTCTATTAACCTTTCAGTTAACAATTGCCTATTTTAGTTACCACTTTTAAACTATTAACCCCTGTGAATGTGATGAAGCATTTTAGTCAACCGAAGTTTATACCGAGCATCCTGTTTTGGATGGTCCTGTTACTATCCGCAACTATAAATGCCCAGCAAAATAAAACTACCAACTATTTATTTGAGGAAAATAAAACCCAGCATCCTCTGCAAGTGAAATACAAAGCAGGAATTGGAGAAGGAGTGACCCTTTTCATGGAAAAAAACAAGTTCACTTTTGTAAAATATGATCCTGCACAACTTGAAGAAATCCACCATGAGTCCCATGAGAAAAAGACCAAGAAGTCAGGAACAGTAGATCTACATGCTTTCTACATGAGTTTCGTTGGATCGAATGCAAATGTGGAAATAAGTTCATCCGGTAAAAGCCAGTTCTATAATAATTATTTCAGAGGAAATGACCCTGCTCACTGGGCATCCGAAGTATATTCCTATCAGCAGGTAGACTATCATAATATCTATCCTGGTATCGATATCAAGGCATATAGCCAGGATATGTTCTTCAAATATGACTTTATTGTTCGTCCCGGAATCAATCCATCTATTATTAAAATGCAGTTTACCGGAGCTGATGAAATTTTTCTACGGGAAAATATGCTCACTATCAAAACCAGTACTGGTGATATCATACAAAATTTCCCTTATACCTACCAGATAATTAACGGTGCAAAAAAGGAAGTACGATGTGAATATATTTTATCGGAAAACAATGTGATCACTTTTAATTTCCCAGATGGTTATGATGTAAGCCAACCATTGGTGATCGATCCGGTGCTCATTGCGGCAACCTATTCCGGGGGACCTTTTTCCTGTACAACCTATGGCCACTGTGCTACCTATGATCTTGCCGGTAATATTTATACCGGAGGTGAATGTTTTGATCCGGGTTATCCTACCACTGCAGGAGCATTTCAATCAGCATTTGCAGGAATGGTGGATATAAGCATAAGTAAATTAAATCCTGATGGTTCCGCCTTGATCTGGGCCAGTTATGTTGGAGGAGCGGATGGTGATATTCCCAATAGTTTGTTTGTAAACGGCTCGCAGGAGATTTATATTTTAGGAGCCACAAGTTCGGCAAATTATCCCACTACTGCTGGTTGTTTTGATAATTCATATAATGGATTG
The DNA here is from genome assembly GCA_025451295.1 of Flavobacteriales bacterium. Taxonomy (GTDB): domain Bacteria; phylum Bacteroidota; class Bacteroidia; order CAIKAF01; family CAIKAF01; genus JANWKQ01. The sequence goes on from JANWKQ010000205.1 coordinate 4,943, forward strand.
GAAGACATTATTGTTACCCATTTCAATAGCACAGGAACTGCCCTGGTGGGTTCTACCTATGTGGGGGGTACGGGAGATGATGGTGGAGGATGGGTGCCCTGGAGTATTAATGGGCATGATGGAATGAGAGGAGAAATCATTGTAGATGGATCTAACAATGCATGGGTGGCCAGTTTTACATCTTCTGCAAATTTTCCAACCTCTGCCGGTACATATGATAATTCATTGAATGGAACATGGGATGGTTGTGCCTTCAGATTATCTCCGAATATGGGCACCATGCAATGGAGCACCTATTTGGGAGGCGCAATCGACGATGGATCTTATGGATTAAGATTGAATACTGCCGGAGAATTGTATGTAACCGGAGTTACCCAGAGTGGTGATTTTCCATCAACCGCAGGTGTTTATGATAATACACATAACGGAATGTCCGATGCATTTCTCACCAGGTTCAATGCTGCGGGCAATGCTATCTTATCTTCCACTTTTATGGGAACTGCTTCAGATGAGATCGGTTATTTTATGGATCTGGATCTGTATGATAATCCCTATATCTATGGTATTAGCCAAGGTGCAATGCCGGTTACAGCAGGGGTTTACAACAATGCAGGTAGCGGTAATTTTATTTCAAAGTTCGATCCTGGATTGAATACCCTTCTTCTATCTACCGTATTTGGTGATGGAATGGGTGGGTATCTGGAACCTGAAGCATTCATGGTGGATCAATGCGAAAATATTTATGTATCCGGTTTCGGATCAAGTAGCACTTATCCCACTACAGCCAATGCATTGTATCCGACACAAGCGGCTGCAGGTGGAGGTAGCTGTTATTTCATGGTATTGAATAAAGATGCCATCACATTAATGTTTGGCTCTTTCTATTTCGGCTGGCATGTAGATGGAGGTACAAGCCGGTTTGATCCTACAGGAGCCATCTATCAAGGGATTTGTATTGGTGGCGGTGGAGCAACCACACCTGCCTGGGCATATAAGGATAATGTCAACGCTCCGTCATGGGATATGTATGTGGTAAAAATAGATTTCGAACAGCAGGGTGTTGTGGCCCAAGCCGCAGCTCAGCCATCTGCCGTAGGTTGTGCACCCTTTGCGGTAAATTTCACCAATAACAGTAATAATGCCCAATCTTATTTCTGGGATTTTGATGATGGAGGTGCTACATCCACACTGTTCCAACCTTCACATACTTTCAATAATCCAGGTACCTACACTGTAATGCTCATTGCTGTGGATTCTACTACATGCAATATCTCGGATACTACTTACCTTACCATTAATGTGGGTGCTGGCGCAAATGTGGTAGCAGATTTCGATTATCAACTGTTAAGTTGCGGAACTTATACTCTGCAGGCACAAAATACATCCGTGGGGGCACAGGTCTATAACTGGGATTTTGGCGATGGAAATACTTCTACCGCTGAAGATCCAATCCATAATTATGCAACACCCGGACCATGGGTCATAACCCTCATATCCACTGATACTGTTTGCAACGGGGCAGATACCATTACCGTCAATATATTATTTACTCCGCCCTCTGTGCCAGTAGCTGATTTTGTTGCTCAGCAATCACCCAATTGCGATATCATTGTGGTCAACTGTCAGAACAACTCTCAAAATTACAATACATCCTCATGGGATTTCGGAGATGGAGGAACTTCTACACTTAACAATCCTGTACATACCTATACCAATCCTGGAAATTATGTGATCACCTTAATAGTTTATGACACCGTTTGTAACCAACAAGATCAGATCGCTATTCCAATTACTGTAGAAGGTGGATTAGTGATCAATATTCCGGATGGAGAAATATGTCAGGATCAACCGGCAACATTAGATGCCGGACCCGGTGGAGATTCATATGTATGGTCGACGGGTGATACTACTCAAACTATTACAGTTACAATGGCAGGAACTTATACCGTACAGGTTACACTTGGCAATTGTACGGATATTGAAACGGTAGTACTTACTGAGTTGGTCTTCAATCCCGCTCCTGATACTCCATTGGTTTGCCCAGGTAGTACCTTGTTACACGCAGGTGCCGGGAGTCAGTTCTTATGGTCAACAGGTGCCACCACAGAAAGCATTACCACTTCCGATGAAGTAACCGTATGGTACCAGAAAATGGTAGGATATTGTTTGGTAACAGATACCATTGTGGTTCGGTATCGTTATAAATCACCTGATGTATTTATTCCAAATAGTTTTACACCGAATGCTGATGGGCTGAATGAAGTTTATTATGTGGTAGGTGCTGATGAGGAAGAATATCAATTCATGATCTTCGATCGATGGGGTGAAATGATATTTTATTCAAGCGATCCTGCCAAAGGTTGGGATGGTACGTATAAGAATGGCAAACTGGTTCAGCAAGGCGTATATGTCTGGAAGTTGTTCTACAAGAACTATTGTTTAGCCCCTACCTATCAAACCAAATTTGGAATGGTAAATGTGATCAGGTAAAACACAATTTTGGATTTACGATTTAGGAATTACGATTAATACAGTTTACCAGAAACATACTTCACTTGTATTAATCGCAAATCGTAATTCCTAAATCGTAAATCAATTATTACCTTTACAGAAATTTATTTCAGTGGCACGCATATTAACAGGTATACAAAGTACAGGAAGGCAACATTTGGGAAATGTATTAGGAGCCATCAAACCATTGATTGAACTCAGCAATAAACCGGAGAATGAGGCCTTTGCTTTTGTTGCAGATTTCCATTCGCTGACAACCGTTCGGTCTGCCGAGGAATTAAAAGAAAGTACAAAATTAGCTGTAGCTGTTTGGATCGCCTGTGGGTTTGATTATAAAAAAAACACGTTGTATTTACAAAGTGATGTGCCCGAAGTAGCAGAACTTACCTGGTATTTAAGTTGTTTTACGCCTTTTCCCATGTTGGAAAATGCACATTCGTTCAAAGATAAAAGCAATAGAAGAAGTGAAGTTAATGCAGGCCTTTTCACCTATCCGGTATTAATGGCAGCAGACATTATCGGCTATGATGCCAATTTTGTTCCGGTGGGGAAGGATCAGGTTCAACATCTTGAAATAACCAGGGATATTGCCGGAGCCTTTAACCATACCTACGGTGAAACCTTTGTGATCCCAGAGCCAAAGGTGGATGAAAATGTAAAAGTGGTTCCTGGTACGGATGGACAAAAGATGAGTAAATCATACGGGAACATCATCGATATATTTTTACCTGAAAAGGATCTTAAAAAACAAATAGGCACAATCGTAACGGATAGCACTCCTTTGGAAGAACCTAAAAATCCGGACACCTGCAATGTATTTGCATTGTATAAATTATTGGCTAGTCAAGATCAACAAACAGAAATGCGCAATAAGTATCTGGCTGGAGGTTTTGGGTATGGACATGCCAAAGCCGAATTACTTGCTTTAATACTTCAGTATTTTTCGAAAGAAAGAGAAACCTTTAACCGGCTCGTGGAAAACGAAAAAGAGCTGGACAGCATTTTACTCGAAGGAGCAGCGAAAGCCAGAAAAGTAATCACGGGTATATTGGATCGGGTCAGGGGAAAACTCGGCTACAGAACAAAGTAATCATTTGTTTATCAAATCATTAAAAATAATCAACGGTTTTAAAAAGCCGCTGCCAATTTCGTATTTTTGCAGGAGCAAGGGCACATGAAAAAAAATTTACTGCTTTATATTTTAATTGTAGGTGTCTTTACCTTTTTGATCTGGTTTTTAATTGACCGCGGAAAGGACATGAAGCCGAAAGCGGATAACAATATCCCTGCCACCATCGTAAACAATTCTTCGAAGGGTTTCGGATTTAAGATCAGCCATCTTGATCCTAAGGCAATCACAAAGTTGACACAGGAATACAATGGCAAAGAAGGCCTGGATGTTCAAACGTATTTTAGGAATGATAGCATCTTCTTTAAATCAGTGGTTCCTCAAACCATTATAAAAGGACCAGAAAAATCCTCTTCGCTAAGTCTCACCTCCAAAGAATCTGTTTGGCAGCAGTTCAAACAAAATATGGAGAACCCATTGAGTCTGCTACTTCTTCAGATCATTGTCATACTAGCCATTTCAAGAATGTTTGGGGTTATGGTTACCTGGATTGGTCAGCCTTCTGTAGTGGGTGAAATATTTGCAGGTATCTTTCTGGGGCCATCGATCGTTGGATATTTCTTCCCTGAATTCTCAATCACCCTTTTTCCACAGACATCACTTAAAACGCTACAATTTCTTAGCCAGATAGGACTAGCTTTCTTTATGTTTATTGTAGGAATGGAACTTGATCTGGAGAAACTTAAGAATAAAGCAAAGAACGCAGTTATTATAAGCCATGCAAGCATCATTGTTCCCTTCTTTTTAGGTGTGTTGTTAGCAACAGGCATGTATGAAGAGTTTGCACCGGCCCATGTGAGCTTTCTTGCATTCGCCCTTTTTATGGGAATTGCGATGAGCATTACCGCCTTTCCGGTATTGGCAAGAATTATCCAGGAACGCGGTTTAACCAAGACCCCATTAGGCGCTATGGCTATAACCTGCGCCGCAGCTGATGATGTAACCGCCTGGTGTATTCTGGCTGTGGTGATTGCCATTGTAAAAGCCGGAGGTATTTTAAGCGCTTTGTTTACGATTGGTCTCGCTGTCATATTTGTACTCTTTATGTTACGTGTAGTTGGTCCCTGGATAAAAAGGATCAGTACGACCGTGGTAGAAAAAGAAAAGATCAGCAAAAGCGTAGTTGCGATTGCATTTTTTATTCTGCTAATGTCAGCATACGTTGCTGAACTTATTGGAATTCATGCATTGTTTGGTGCTTTCCTCGCAGGAGTGATAATGCCACATAATATCAAATTCAAAAATCTGCTTGCTGGGAAAATTGAGGATGTATCGCTGCTGCTTTTACTTCCAATATTTTTTGCTTTCACCGGATTACGAACCCATATTGAAATGCTCAACCAGGGACATTTATGGGGAACCTGTATGATGATCATTGCTGTTGCTGTAGCCGGTAAATTCGGTGGAAGTGCCTTATCGGCCAAACTCGTGGGTCAATCCTGGAAAGATTCTCTCTCCATTGGAGCATTGATGAATACAAGAGGACTCATGGAATTAATTGTACTTAATATCGGACTCGATTTAAAGATCCTTTCTCCCGCTATTTTTTCCATGATGGTATTAATGGCACTTGCCACTACTTTTATGACAGGTCCTTCGCTCAGCCTCATCAATTTTGTTTCAAAAAAATTGGGCGAACTCAAAGCCAAACGAAGTTCTACGGTTGAGAAGTAAGTCCTGAAAAAAGTCCCTGTAGGGACTTGACTATACGATTTAACCACCCAACCCAATAGTAAGATAAAATAGATTTATTTTATTGAAAATAAGTGACTTATGTTAATAATCTTTTATCCTTTAGGTAAGATTTCGGATAAGTGCCACATGACCTTTTAAAATTTAGAGATAGGTTTGATTAAAGGTGAACTTATCACAGGTCACCTTTACAAATGCGGATTAAAAATAATTGAAGCGCAATTTACTGCGTCCAAATAAAATAACACACGTTCTTATAATCTTTACTCAACATAGGTTTAGGTAGACAAAAGGGTCGGCATGAGGGTGCCGGCCCTTTATTTTTTGGGCCGTTGATATTTAAAAAGCAACAAGTTTCCGCTTGCACCCTGCCCCTCATTTGAGATCAGCATATTCCCATTTTTAAAAAATGTGATTCCCTCCGCTTTATTAAAAAGGATGGGGTCCAGCATTTCCGCTGATTCGAAGACGCCATTATTGAATATACAAAGTAGATATCCGGAAGCAGCCAGTAAATACAATTTGCCATTGAGCGGATGAATAGCTATAGCCGATGGTCTGAATTTAATAAGTTCAACTGTCGAATCGCTTAATGAATATTTTTCTCCAAGATATTTTTTGATCACGAGAATATCTATTTCAAATACAGGTTCTTCAATCAGCTTTTTTTTCTCAAGGTCAAAAGCATAGATCATTCGTTTGTTTTTTGCATCAATTACATTCATACTTCTGCTTTTGCAGGCGATAAGCAAACGTTTATTCTTCGAATCATAGCAAAGTCCTTCACTGTTTACGGCAGGAATATTGGTGATATAGGTATAGACGATTGATCTCGTTTTTACTCCGTTTTTAATTTCAAATATCTCCCCATTGCTTCTTAGTATGTAAATATCGTTCCCTACCCTGGATATCCCTTCATAGTCTCCATTGATGGCAAAACTATCTCTGGATGAGATTGTATTCCGTTTAAGATTATATCGAAAAAACACCCCATTTTCATCTTGTACACAAGCAATGGCATTGTTTGAAAGCGCTGTAATATCAGAGATCTCTCCCAAAACCGATGGTAAACTAAGTCGCTTTACGGGAGTATTAAGGTCATATTGGGCAACCAGTGTATGATGAGCAAGCATCACCAAAACAATCAAACCAGGATATAATATGCTTTTTCTCATGTAGCAGAGGTCAAATATCAGGATTAATATGACCCTGTTATGTGGCTTTGGTTTAACAGAACGTTAAAAAATCTATTTTAGCCTTCATGTATCTCAAGGAAATAGAGAAAAAGCTAAGGGCTAAAATCCCCAAGTCAGCCCAGACATCCTATTTCGATCCCGAATCCTATATGGGTACTCAGTATCCCATGTTGGGTCTCGATGTGCCCATACAACGGAAGATATTTAAAGAAGGATACAGCTTTTCCACCTTACCTCCCAGGGAACAATTAAAAATATGGGACCTGGTATGGAAGGAAGCTCAGATCTTTGAAGTGCTCACTCAGGCTGCCTTTTTTCCCGAAAAACATAGTGGGAAACTGGATACAAACGTCTTGTGGCCTGTAATCTCTTCATGGATAAAAAAAGTAGATAACTGGGGGCACTCCGATATGTTGTCTTCCTGTTTTTATAAAATGATGATGGTAGAAAAAAAAATGATCTTTTCGCAACTAAAGAAATGGAACGTATCAAAAAATCCCTGGGAAAGACGACAGTCTGTGGTTACCCTTGCCATGTACCATAGAAAAAACAAAGAAATTGGATTTACCCCTTGCATACAACTTGTTGAAAATTTATTGAATGACGAGGATTATTTTGTTCAAAAGGGTGTAGGTTGGTCATTGAGAGAAATTGGCACCAAATATTCTAGCGAAACATGGAAGTTTTTAAAGAAAAACGTTCAACAGATCTCCCCTACTGCATTTAGTGCCTCCGTAGAAAAAATTTCTGTTGAAAAAAAAGAGGAACTTAAGTTATTACGGAAAAAGCGTTAAAGAATGACACAATGGTCGCCGATTGATCAATTCCTTCTTATTTTCACCTAACTTTGCTAATATAGATTTTGCAAAATGCATGATCACGATCATAGGGAACATCCGCATGAACATCATGTAACCTCTCTCAAGAATATTAGTGCGGCATTTATTACAGGCATCATTCTCAACCTTTCGTTTGTTTGTATAGAAATTGTTGCGGGACTATTTACCAATTCATTGGCGTTGCTCGCAGATGCAGGGCATAATTTTATGGATGTAATAAGTCTGATCCTTGCATTGCTGGCCTTTAAATTATCGAAGGTAAAACCAAATGAACGGTACACTTATGGATATCAAAAGACAACCATTATTGTAGCACTCATTAATGCCTTGCTTTTATTGGTGGCCATTGGAAGTATCGGACTTGAAGCCACCAAACGGCTGGCCAATCCACAACCCGCCATTGGCACAACCATGGCGATGGTGGCGGGTATCGGAATCCTCATTAATGGTGTAACCGCTTTTTTCTTTTACCGGGATAAAGAAAAAGACCTGAATATTAAAGGTGCATATCTGCATTTGCTGGCAGATGCATTGGTATCAGTTGCGGTGGTCATTACCGGTGTACTCATTCATTTTACAAAATTATATTGGTTGGATGGTGTGATCAGCTATATCATCATCCTCGTCATTTTTATCAGTACCTGGAAGTTGTTGAAGAACACCCTACGATTAAGTGTTGACGGTGTTCCCAAAAATGTAGATGTAGAAAAAATTAAAGAAGCCGTTTCAAAAACAAATGGAGTGATCAACATACATCACATTCACATCTGGGCTATGAGTACCACACAGAATGCGCTAACAGCTCATGTTGTAGTTGAAAAAACACTCAATTTCCATGAAGTAGAAGAGATCAAACACCAACTCAAACATTTATTGGAGCATCATCAAATTCATCACGCTACGTTGGAAACTGAACAGGAAGATTGTGAGCATCCGGATTGCTAAACATTATTCACTCATGATAATGATCACCCAAATAACCAGGGCGATCAGGAGAATCGCCAGAAACACCTTCCGGTATTTGTATTTGTACAAAGGTGTACGATACAATGGCGTAGTGGCTTTCTGATAACGATAGGTGAGTTTTTTAAAATCTTTGGTAGATTTTATTTCCTCATCCGTTAATTCATCGGGCTTATTATCGATTATGTATTTGGGTCCGTTAGCCATGATAATTGTCCTGGTAGATCTTTTTAAGTTTATCTATAATCCTGTAAAATTTTACTTTGGCATTATTCTCCGTAATGCCTAAAATATCGCCTATTTCCTTAAAAGGTCTTGCTTCAAAGATACGCAATTCCAATAAACCAACCTCCTCCATATCTAAGTGTTCCATCAATTTGGCCACCAGTTCAAGATTTTCTGCCTGTGGTTGAGAGTCGATCTCCTTCAGGAAGAAAGTCATATTCGTATTGTCGATGGCTACCACTCGGGCCTTTGCAGACTTGCGATAATATTGTGCCACCTCGTTTAAGGCAATGCGAATAAGCCAGGCAATAAAAGGGGTTCCCTGGAAATTATATTTTTTTAAGTTTACCAAAGCCTTTAAAAAAACATCGGCAGTAATATCTGCAGCCAGTTCTTTGATGCGTGTACGTGAATACACGAAACGAAATACCTGGTTATAATGCTTATGATAGAGCGACTCGAAAAAACGAGGCTCGGTATGAGAAGCTTTAATAAGCTCCCATTCCTTTTTTAAAGCATCATCGGGTATATGTTCCGGCTCCAAATCGGTGAATGATTTAATATTAAGAATGCCGAAATTAAGAAAAAGATACAGTTGTCCAGACGTGCCACGGCACGTCTCCTCAAATGGCCTCCTAGATTATTGCGGAGACGTACCATGGCGCGTCTGGACGACCGATGAAAGAAATTTTTTATGGCAGCTTATCCGGCTATCCGCTATATCTTTTGTTTTTTGTCATCTCGACTGGAGCGTAGCGGAATGGAGAGATCTTTTCGTCAAAAATTGGATAGATTTCTCCACTTCGCTCGGCTGCAAAAGCCTCGCTTCGGTCGAAATGACAAACGAGGTGATAGCAAAAAACAAAAGGATGCCGCTGCTATCCGGGCCGCTAACGGTTTGTTGAAGCCACAAGACCGAAAAGCATTTCATAGATCGTTGTAGCGACGGACCATGGTCCGTCGTTACAACCGGCCGTGAAATTATTTTATTGATATCAGAAAATTTGGGGATTATTTAATCCGAATGATTGTTATAGGACTATCCGGATTGTTCCTTGATGCATTCTCGGAATGAATTTCAGCCACCAAAAAAAGTTTTTCTTTCCCAGAAGATTTTCCAGTAAATATTTGATGTGGTTTTAAGGTGTCTATTGCTCCATGGTCCTCATATTTTCCATAAAGCTTATATTCATCTTCACCATCTGAACTCCACAAATAATGTGTTTGTGGCATTTTAGGTTTTTTGTAGAATGAAAATAAAAATACACCGTTTGATCTCACCACATATGCACTACTATCCTTCGCCCAAAAAACATCTTTTCTACCTTCCAATAATTTCAATATTTTTTTATCATAACTATAATATGCCCGGTACAATTTTTCATAGTCATCCACCAATCGTGTATAATCCGATTTTAACATGGTCTGTTCCCGATTCACACGGTTATAAGCGATCTGCATATGGTTAAATTGCCATACCATATAAAAGCTCATCATGCAGAGTATTACGATTAAAATGACCAGTCCGATGGTGATATACTTCCTTTTATTGGCGCCCATTATCTGTTAAAAACTATTTCCTGCAAAAAAACGAATAAAAACGGGAAAAACATTCAAAAAAGGGTATATTAGATTAGGAATGTAATTTTATTTATTTTTATTTGTGATATGACAACAACAACAGGCATTTTGGATATAGCAATCACTAAAAACCCCCACTCAAAAATCGCTGAGATAGATTTTGAAAATCTCGCGTTCGGTAAGAATTTTTCTGATCACATGCTTTTAGCAGATTATGCCGATGGTCAATGGGGAGACTTTAGAATACAACCCTTTGGAAATTTTGAAATTCATCCAAGTATGGCTTCGTTACATTATGGCCAAGCCTTGTTTGAAGGTTTAAAAGCATATAAAAGTCCGCAGGGTGAAATATTATTGTTTCGTCCGTACGAAAATGCACGACGCATGAATCGCTCTGCGGAACGACTTTGTATGGCACAAATGCCAGAGGAAGTTTTTATGGAAGCTTTGACCACTTTTCTGGATATCGAAAGAGATTGGGTAAGTGATAAAGAAGGATGTTCGTTATATGTACGTCCATTTATGTTCAGCACCGAAGCATTTTTAGGTGTAAAGCCAAGTGATTTTTATAGATTCATGATCATTACTTCGCCCGTTGGAAATTATTATGACGGAGCCATCAAAGTAAAAGTAGAATTAGAATATAGCCGTGCCGGAAAAGGTGGTACCGGAACCGCGAAGGCTGCCGGAAATTATGCTGCTGCTTTGTATCCTGCAAAAATGGGTCAGGATAAGGGATATCGCCAGCTGGTTTGGACTGATAGCCTTGAGCATAAATACATCGAAGAATCGGGGACCATGAATATTTTCTTTGTGATCGATGGAAAGATCATTACCCCTCCGTTAGATTCTGGAACCATTTTAGCAGGTGTGACCCGCGATAGCATTATACAGGTTGCCAAAAGCTGGGGACTCCCATTGGAAGAAAGAAAGATCAGCGTGGACGAAGTGGTAGAAAGCATCAACAATAAAAAACTCACGGAGGTATTTGGAGCAGGCACAGCAGCCACGATCGCTCAGATCGAGTTGATAAATATTGGCGAAAAAGATTATGTTTTACCACCTGTAGCTACCCGCGAATTCTCCAATAAAGTTGGAAAGTATTTGTCGGACCTGAGAACCGGAAAAATTGAGGATCCTTTTGGTTGGGTTGTAAGGATTTAATATACTTGCATATTCGTTCATAATATCCGTTGGCTGCGTTACTCTCGTCCAAAAATGCTCATTTACACCAGTAACCTCCGCTTTTTTTGACTTCGAAAGCCTTGCCACCGAATATTCTGAACAAATATTTTTCAATCACCAATTCTATGAAAAAACTTTTCTTATTAGCCTTTGTGGGCTCAGGTCTGCTTGGCCGTTCATTAGCCCAAACCGAAGCAGTTGTTCCTCCGGATACTGTAAAGATTGGGGTATTCTTTACCTCAGTATATGATTTGAACCTGGCCGAAAAATCATTTACAGCTGATTTCTGGATCTGGTATAATTACAGGAACGATAGTATTAATCCCCTTGAAAGTGTGGAGATCTCCAACGCCAAGGAGTTTTCATTCCAATCAGAAGATATTGAAAAAATTGGTGACATTAACTGGGCCACCCATAAATGCAAAGCCACTGTAAAAAAAGAATGGAATTTAAAAAATTTCCCATTTGATAAACAGGAGCTTCACGTTGAAATTGAAGATGCGATTTATGACAGCGAACAACTTATTTACATCGCCGATGTAGCCAATTCTAAATTCGATAAAAACATCAAATTAGACGAATGGCGGATCAAAACGTTCAAGGTAGAACAAATGAAAAAAACATATGAAACCACTTATGGAAATCCGGAATTAACGGGTACCAGCGAATATCCCGGGCTGGTGGCTTCCTTTGTACTGGAAAGAGATGGAGTGGGCCTCTTCTTTAAATTGTTTGTAGGAATCTTTGTTGCGTATCTTATTTCCTTGTCAGTATTCTTTATGGGTCCTGAAAATCCAGAACGTTTTGGAATGATCGTGGGTGCCTTATTTGCCGGGGTTGCCAATAAGTATATTGTTGAGTCGTTGATGCCGCAAACCATCATGCTCACCTTGCCTGATAAAATACATAACCTCACATTCATTTATATTATTTTCCATTTGGTCATCACAGTTTTTGCCTTCAGATTATCGGTAAAGGAAAAAATCAAGCTCGGATGGAGGGTAGATATCATCTGCTTTTTGGTATCTATTATTAGTTATATCGCCATCAACTTTTATTGGGTGGCAGAAGCTATCAAACACACAAGGTGATTGACGAGTGACGATTGACGAGTATTTGCTGCTACCCGAACGTCGCTGCTTATTTATGACTGCTGAATATTTAAGGATTTATGTTAATCACCGCTTTATCTCATTCGGTGATCAAAAGCAAAAAAAAATGTGTCTATGTGGTTTAATAATCCGCCGAAGGCAGCTACCGGAGGCCACCGCCGTCCGCCGCGGCGGAGGAATCGTTATTCGTCAATCGTCATTCCACAATAAAAAAGGGAGCTCGTGAGCTCCCTTTAATTTTTTCAGCGGTAAAAAAAGCTTAATACCTGTCAGAATTAAAATTTCTTTTGGGTTTAAAAGAAGATTTTTCCTTTGGGATGGCTTTCTTCACTACCATAGCCCTGCCTTGAAACTCCTGACCATTTAATGCTTCAATAGCCTGGTTAGCTTCATCATCGTTTGGCATTTCTACAAATGCAAAACCTTTACTGCGACCACTCATAGAATCCTTAATTAATTTGGCAGATTCTACCTGGCCCTTGCCTGAAAATAAATCCAGGATTTGTTCTTCTGAAACCTTGAAATCAAGATTTCCTACGTAGATGTTCATAAAACAAAGAATAAAAATTAATAATGAATCAATACCTGTTAAGGGTATCTGGGTACAATATAATTAAAAAAAAGCGATCATTTACCAAATAATTTTAGAACTAAAACCGTTTTTGAGGCTTAACGGGAGTATTTTTTGTAAATTAGACTGGATTTTAACAAATGACTCAAACAGGAACCATCAAAAAAATATATCTGCCTCTTTTCGGCCTTTTATTCCTAATGAGCTGTGGCAAAGGTGGTTTTATTAATGAGCTCCAGGGAACCTGGAAAGTAACCGAGATCAATTATTTTACATCTGGGGATACCGTCAATTATCATCCTGCCAACATGACCTTTTTATTTATGGGTACCACCTATACCATGATGCATGGAGATACAGTGGGAGAATCAGGTAATTTTGATGTAAATCCAAAAGTAACCCAGATCAGTTTTTATTCAGGAGCAGGCAATAGCGTTATGCTGATCCAGGAAAAAAATGAAACCTTCCAGCATTGGAGAACCAAACACAAGATCATTAATATGTCGCTGGATTTTAAACTGGAAAAAATTCAGTAAAGAACTTCTATTTTTTTATCTTAAACTTCTTCTCCCCTTCATTCTTCGGCCATCTTCCCTTTTTGAAAATATTGGAACCGAAATCGGTCCCCTTTCTTAATTCTTTTTGTTCTTCAAAAGGCAAATGAATAAATTCCATACACTCTTCAGAGCAACAACCCTCAAATTTCTCGGTGCAGGTTTTACATTGTATAAATAACAAATGGCACGCCTGGTTGATGCAATTGGTATGATCATCACAGGGCTCTCCGCATTGATGACATTTAGCGATGATATCCTCAGTGATCCTTTCTCCTAAACGTTCATCAAACACAAAATTCTTTCCGATAAATTTATTTGGAATTCCTTGTTCTTTTGTGGTATTCGTGTAATGAATAATACCCCCTTCCACATGATATACATTCGGGAATCCATTATATAACATAAAGGCAGAAGCCTTTTCACAACGGATACCGCCTGTACAATACATCACAATGTTTTTATCCTTTTTATCTTTCATCATATCAACCGCCATCGGTAGCTGATCGCGAAATGCATCTGAAGGCACCTCAATGGCATTTTCAAAATGTCCTACCTCATATTCATAATGATTCCGCATATCAATCACCACAGTATCCGGATCGTCGGTCATTTTATTAAATTCTTCTGCCGAAAGATATTTTCCTTTTTGATCAATTTTAAAATCCGGATCGTTAATTCCATCCGCCACAATCTTATCCCTTACCTTGATCGCCAGTTTGACAAATGATTTATTGTTTTGCTCTACTGCTATGTTCAGCCTGATCCCTTCTAAGAAAGAATAGGAATATAAAAAGGCTTTAAATGCTTCGAAATTGGGTTCCGGACAGTTGATCTGTGCATTGATCCCTTCTTTGGCTACATATACCCTACCTAATACTCCCAATTCCAGGAAATTTTTGTACAACTCATCACGCCAAGTTGCAGGATCCTCAATATCGGCATATTGATAGAAAGAAATGGTGATCCGCTTAAAAGGTTCCTGTTCAATTTTTTTGAGCAGGGTTTTTTTATCATACTTGTTATACAGTTGCATGCTGTACTTTTTAGGAAAGCAAAGATACAAAAATGGATTGGGATTTTTATTCTTATTGCTCCCCAACCCTGCATTCATTTTTATGCGCAAACCAGTTCAGATTGATGTCAATTTCTTATATTTACTTAAGATTCGGTCAACCCCCGTAAACCATGAAAAAAAATCTTCTTTACGCCATCATAAGTTTTAGTTTATCGTTTTCCATTTTTCCTCTGGTTGATGCTCAATATACCAATTTGTACAATTTTTCAGGTACACCGGATGGTGGTGCCCCGCTTGGCTCGTTAACTTCTGATGGAACTTTTCTTTATGGAATGACACAATTCGGCGGAATAAACGGAATTGGAACAATTTTTAAAATCCAGCCGGATGGAACTGGCTATATTAAATTGATGGACTTTGCTTCTTCAAATGGAAGTTATCCTACAGGCTCTCTTATTTTTGATGGAACTTTTCTTTACGGAATGACAGGCAGCGGCGGCGCGAATAACATGGGAACAATATTTAAAATATTGCCGGATGGCAGCGGATATTTAAAACTTTTGGATTTTGCTGGTTCAACTAACGGCCGTAATCCTAATGGTGATTTACTGATAAATGGGTCTTCCCTTTATGGAATGACTGTTAGTGGTGGAGTTAATGATATGGGTACTATTTTTAAAATAATGACAGATGGAAGTGGATATGTGAAACTGCTGGATTTCTCAGGAGCATTGAATGGAAGGGGGCCTTTGGGGTCCCTGATTTCTGATGGAACTTTTATGTACGGAATGACCTCAATTGGAGGTTCAAACAACAAAGGAACAATTTTTAAAATAATGCCAGATGGGTCTGGATACGTCAAATTATTGGACTTCGCTGGAAGTCCTGATGGGGATTATCCTAATGGATCCTTAGTTTTTGATGGAACTTTTCTTTATGGAATGACTTATTATGGAGGCACCAGCGGTGGTGGAATAATCTTTAAGATATTAACAGACGGCTCCGGATATACGAAATTATTGGACTTTCAAGGTACCACAAATGGTGGTGAGCCCTATGGTTCGCTTATTACTGATGGTGCGTTGTTATTCGGAATGACAGATGACGGGGGTACCATATTATCCGGAACAGCTTTTAAAATAGCCCAGGATGGAACCAATTATGTAAAACTGATTGACTTTATGGGAACAACTAACGGATTGAATCCGCATGGGGACCTCATTTCTGACGGGGCCTTTTTATATGGAATGACAAGTTCCGGAGGTTCAAATTCGTGGGGAACTATTTTTAGATATCAATATGCGCCTATAGGAATTGAAGAAAATAATATCAACGCCTCCCTTGAAATTTATCCAAATCCAACAAGGGATAAAATAAATATTACTTCTGAAAATGAATTGAAAAATGCAAAACTTGAAATACTCAACTTGTTTGGGCAAACTGTCATCAATATCAATCAAATTAATTTATTGCCGGGAGAAAATTATTCCATTGATTTGGCTTTTCTAGAGCCAGGCATGTATATAATAAGACTTAATAATTGTCGAAAAATTGTAATCAAGAAGTAACAGGTTTCAATCTTCTTGTTTCACAATCCCGATCTTTCGATCAGGGCTAGTAAATTTTCACCGTCTTAACCAAATGATCCTGTGTAAAACGGATCAGTTTGATCCCGGTAAACGGATCAGAAAAAACTTCCTGTGCATTGGGTTGGATATTTTTTTGTATCCATTTACGTCCTACCACATCAAATACCTCCATCGTGATTTCTTCATCCGATTGATTCAAAACAAAAATATTCCCATATAATCTGCTCACCGAAACTGCTAAGGATAATACTTCGTTATCGACACCAGTACCAGTACAGGAGAAATTGTTCACCAGATAACCTGATCTGGTAGCATTACTCATACCATATTCTGCATTGTTGACCAAATCATCTCCATATGAAGTAAGAGCAGAAAAATTTCCGTTCGAGCTCATCATTCTGGGAACACAAACATCATTATCCCATGACCAGGCCAGCCAACCCAGGTCTTTCTCCTGGCACATTCTCAACAAAGGAACATAGTTAAGGGTGTAAAAACATTCATCAACTCCGTCAGACTGCCGGTTCGCAATTTCACCCAATATAAACGGCAGACCCGTACCTTCCAGATTTTCCAGTTTTCCTCTCACCGTAACACTGTCCATATTGGCTGCATATAAATACCAATAAGCATGGGCAGAAAAAATAATATTGGTATCCGGATCATGCATTTTCAATTGATTTCCTACCGTCATAAAGTTATCTGATGTAGTTCCACAATCAGGTGCATCGATCATGATCGGAACATGAATATTATAGCTTCGTAATGAATCTATCACCTGATAAAAAGCATCCCGGTAAGTAGTAGCACTTCCACCCCAATCAGCATATATAGCTTCATTCGCAAAATTAATAATGAGATAAGCCTTATGTTTATCAATGATAGTGAGCATCGCGGGTTGTTTATAAAAAGCAGTCATCGCCAATAAAGCAGGGATGGAATTATTGCAGGTTTCATCATGCAGATCCATTACAGGGATCATATGATTGCGGGCACAACGGGTAATGGCAGAATCAAGCCATTGAAGATCATCATATAAAGGCCCCCCTCCTCCTTGTACAGAATTTGAATACCAGGGTATCCTGATCGCATTAGCACCCGTCTGTTTGATCTCATCAAATACATCATAACTACTGTTCCATCCCCAATCAAAGGGCGCATGGTTCATTCCCCTGAACGTAATGGGTTGTCCGCAGACATCATAGATCAGGTTCCCTGAGGTATACATGTGAGTGGCTACCTGAGCTTGCAGGAAGCCTGAAAACAAGAAGGCGAATAGAAATAAGGCTGGTTTTTTCATATATGAAAGCTTGTAAATACAAAAATACAAGCCTGAATATAGACATTATTATGGCATTCAGTATATCCCGGCTTTCAATTAGTGAACTACAGGCTGGGGATTTTAACCACCCTCCTAATTTAAAATACTTTAGATACCTTCGTTGAGCCCATGAAAGGTCGGTTTTATATACTTATCCTCCTGAACTGTTTATCCGTTCATGCCCAAAGCTATCAGCTTTCATTTCAGCATGTTAATACCAGTAATGAATTACCAGATGCAGAGATTTCATGCTTATACGAGCACAATCATCTTCTTTATATCGGCACCGAAGATGGTTTGTATGCCTTTAATGGAGGTTCGGCTTTTAAGATCCCACTGGAAGTATCAGGTGAAAAAGTAAATGTAACCAGTATCATCGCTGACTCTCTTGGAAATTTATGGATTGGAAGCCAAAATGGTTTATATATCTATAACAAAGAGGAAAAAACGACACGGATCCAGCGGTATGGAAATAGTGAGCTAAATTATATGGAAGCTTTTTATTGTGATAAAGACGGAAATGTATGGTTACTCTCCGGTGCAGATAACAATGCCATTGTTACTTATAATATTTATTCTACGAAGCTCCGTTTTTATGGTGATAATTTTAACTCCGTGAAAGCGGTTAAGGCAGAAAAAGGAGCATTAAAAGAGATCTGGTTCAAGGAAACCAAAGGCGCATATCGGATCACATTAAATAAAGAAAAGACTGTTATCAATGGTTTTGTGGATGGAGAAAACGGATCAGAAATATGCAATGTAAATGATATTTATGTGGATGCAGATGGTACTGCACTTCTTAGCACCGAAAAAGGAATAAAAATTATTTCGTCCTTCGACCTGAATGAACATGAGAAAACCTTCCAGGCGCTTTATCCCGGAAATGTATTATCCACCGCTATACATGATAATGTACTATTTATTTCTACAGCCACCGGTGGACTCATTGTTTTTGATATTCCACATCAACGAGAGATCACCCGATTTAAAAAGGATCCGGAATTCGAAGGATCAATGGGTTCGAATACAATCAAATTCGTTCGAATATTTAACCGATGTTTGTATATCGTAAATAACAACAATACGGTTGACTATTGCGGATTGTATGACAATGAGTTCTCCCTGGTACAATCTCCCGAAAAGGCAGGCGGATTTCATGATATTGCCATATACCGTAACCGGCTATGGCTGGTGGGAAATGATTCATCCATTTACGAAATGGGAAAAAATGAATTCAATATTTCTACGGAGATCAACAGCCCCGTTCAACGAATTCAAGCCCATCAGGGAAAGCTCTACACAATGAATGGTAATATCCTGAAAGAATATTCAGGAGAACAGAGCACCACCTATATTTTTGAGAATTCATTTGTAACCAATATTTATGGAGTACAAACGAATGGAGATTCCTTGTATGCAAATACAAATTCAGGGTTGTATCAATTAACAAATGGAAAAGTAAAACCATTCAAGGGCCTGCAGGATGAGGTTTACCGTTGGTATGAGCACATGTTGTTCATCAACCAAACCACTGTATTGGTAAATGCTTATTATTCCTATTTCCTGCTCGTTCGTAAAAAAGGGGATCAGTATGTAAATGATAAGCTGGTTCTGCTCATCGAAAAAGTAAATCAGCTCCGTGTCCTGAAAAATGCCACACAACCTGATAAGATCCTGATAGTAACAGATGATGGGATCAGTACCTGGGATCCCAAAAACGATAGCATCAAGAAAATAAAAACGTCCGGCAACACCAAACAATATCGCATCGCCAATGAAGGATTGGTAAGTCTGCTTTTGATAACCATCCAGGGAGTGGAAGACTGTTATTTCTCCGGAGATACCCTGAAAACTTTTCACTCCAAAACCAATATTCCTGTTGAGAGCATAGAAAATAATGATGTGGCTTCTGCAGAACGTAAACTTTATATCCCGCTTAAAAACGGTGTATTGGTGTATGATGAGCAAAACAAATATTCCGGAGATTATAAGCTACATATCAACAATATAATCGTCTCTAACAAGGTATACCGGACAAATTGGCAAGGAGATACCATCAGAAGCCGTTATTCAAAAAGCGAACTCTCCATGGATATTGGATTATGGTCATCCCATATTCACCAGCACACCAGCATTAAATATTTTTTAAGCGAAAAAGATGCAGGATCTGTGATTGAAGGTCGTAAATCCAACATATATTTTGAGAAAATAAGTCCAGGGACTCATACGCTTACCATACAGGCATTAGATAGAAACGGTGAAGTACTGGCGACCGAAAAGATCACCATCATTATTGAAGAAGAATGGTATCAAACTGGCTGGTTTTATCTGGGGATTGTTTTTATCATATTATTAACCGGGTATTTACTTTTCAGATGGCGGTTAAATGTTGAAAATCGCAAAACAAGGAAACAGGAACTGATGTTGAGAAGGATCAAAGAATCTGAAAATCTTGCTTTACGTTCTCAGATGAATCCGCATTTTATTTTCAATACATTAAACTCGATCAACACCTATATTCTAAATGAAGATAATGAGAATGCCAGTTCATATCTTACTATGTTCAGCAAATTGATCCGAAGCACGCTTGATCTTACGCGAAGCGAAAAAGTAACCCTTGAGCAGGAAATTTCTACGCTAAAACTTTATATGGATATTGAAAAATCGCGAACCAATTTTAAATTCGATTACCAGATCAACATCGACAAGAATATTGATCCTCATTTTACAAAAGTACCACCGCTCATCATTCAGCCTTTTGTTGAAAATTCAATCTGGCATGGCATTCAGGGGCTTGAAGGAAGAGGTCTCATTGATATTGAGATCATATCAACCGAGGAGGAACTGGTAACAATCCGGATTACCGACAATGGAATTGGTAGAAAAGAAGTAAAGGCTGCCCCTACCACAAGAATAAGTCATGGTTTGGCGATCACCAGTGAGAGATTATCCATCTGGAACGAAAAAAGTCATTTTGAAATAACCGACCTCACTGATGAAAAAGGAAAGCCGAGTGGGACCCAGGTCATCATTTATTTGTATTATTAACTTATGAAAGTAATCATCATCGATGACGAAAAACATTGTATCGATATTTTATCGAAACTCATTCGTCAGCTATCACCTGATATGGAGATCGTCGCCACCGGAATGAATGGAAAAGAGGGGTTAGATCTGATTATTCAACATCAACCAGATGCGGTTTTTTTGGATGTTCAGATGCCCGTGATGGGAGGAATTGAAATGCTTGAACATTGCGCAAATCTCAATTTCAAGCTGGTGTTTACAACTGCCTATAATGAATATGCGATTAAGGCGATTAAATTAAACGCGATTGATTATCTGCTTAAGCCGATTGATAAAACTGAGTTGAAAGCCTGTATTGAAAAGCTGGAACGGGAGACAGAGAACCTACAACCTCAGCAGGTGACCCAGCTGAAAAAAGCCACTTCATCGGAGATCCAGGAAACCATTGCACTCAGCACCCAAAAGGGTCTTATTTTTATCAATGCATCTGATATTATTTTATTGGAGGCAGATTCAAGTTATACGAATGTTTATTTAGCGGATGGGGATAAACTATTGATCAGTAAAACCATGTTGCATTTCGAGGAAATACTGGATGAAAAAAAATTCTTCAGACCTCATAAGAGTTATTTGATCAATCTGAAATGCATTAAACAGTATATTCGTGGTGATGGTGGTGAGATCATCATGAAAAATGGGATGAGTATACCTTTGAGCAGAACGAAAAAAGATGAATTCCTAAGCTTGTTCGAGAAGATATAACAGATGCAAAAATTCCGGTCCGCCTAAAGGCGAAGCCGGAATTCTTTTGAAAACAATAATTGACTAGTTTTTAATAAATTTTATTTGCTTACCGGCATTCCCAGACTTGATGGAGATAAAATAAACTCCAGATGGTAAGTTTGAAATATTAATGGTTGTTTGATTAAAGTCTTTTTGGCTATAAACAACTCTACCGAGTCCGTCCATCATTTCAACATTGGAATTTTCCGGAAGTTCTCCCCCAATATTAATATTATCTGTAGCCGGAACAGGATAGATAGAAATATTTTCTAATGCCTGATCGTTTTCTATTCCGGCGGTGTTACAAACAACACCTGTAACTAATCCATATTGATCACAAAAATTCCAAATATAGGTTGCGGCATCATAGCCGGCAGTACTTGGCCAGGCATGTGCAAGCCCCATAACTCTTACCAGCTCTATTTTTTTATTTCCAACGCCATCACAAAACGTGTTTGATTCAACACCCGCTACAATCGCTGCAGTTCCGGTATAAGTCGTATTTCCACAATTTCCAGGTGAAAAAGCAGTCACTGGATATTCATCATAGGCCACCGGGGTAAAATCAGGATCGGGATAAGCCACATCAACATCCGCATCACCATGAATATGACAAATGGGAACCGCTACATACGCATTGGTAAAATAGTTGGTCATAAAAGGATCATCACCCCATAAGCTAGCCGAGACAGGTGCAAATGCAGCAACTTTATTGTTCAATTGAATTGCCAGATTGTAGGCCATAAAACCACCTGCCGAATGTCCTGTGGCATAAACTTTATTAGGATCGATATTATAGTTAGCACATAAATAATCGATGAGATCAGAAATAAAAAGAACATCATCAGGGGCCCCCGGATTTCCCAACCCAGCATCACCTGGTACATTGTCAACGTATCTGTTCCATGCGCCACCCACTGCATCCGGATAAATAGCAATAAAATTGTTGGCATCGGCTGCTGCATCAAAACCGCTGTATCCCTTAATGCCTGATCCGTTATCGCCGTCGCCATGCATCACGATCATCACCGGAAGTGCAGGGTCTACCACTGCGCCAGGCGCATGATAGGTAAAGGTTCGGTTGATTCCACCGGAGATAAGGTTGCCCGTGCCATCAATGGCATGGGTTCTGGTAATTAACGCCGTTAGGCATAAAGCAAAGAATGCTGTTTTTGTAAGGTTGATTGTTTTCATATTGTTTTCATTTATACAGCAAATATACGGTTGGTTACCAAAAACCAGGCACATGCTTTAGTGAACTACAGGGTATAATTTGTGAACTCCGTAAAATGGGGTAAAACGCCTGCAAATAAGCATCGATGCGGCCCGGATAGAAGCGATATCCTTTTTCCCGCGAAAGCGGGGACAAGATAAAGCGGATAGCCGGATGGAACATGCTGACACTTGTCGTCAGTATTAGCCGCCCAACTCCCTTCATCCCCTAACTACTTAACTGCCTTAATTACCCCAATTACACTATCCCCTGAACTCCCCAATCACTAAATTTTACTATGTTTGTTCATATGGCAGAGACGATACTCATTCTTGGTTCGGGTGGACAAATCGGTACCGAATTGGTTACTTCCCTTCGAAAAACGTATGGCAATAGCCATGTAGTTGCATCCGACATTAAAGAACAGACGGATGAGAATGGTCCATATGAGGTGATCAATGTTCTCGATAAAGAAAAGATCTTCGAGGTTATAAAAAAACACAAAGTCAACCAGGTTTATTTGTTGGCTGCCATGTTGAGTGCCACAGCAGAAAAACATCCTGAAAAAGCATGGCAGTTGAATATGGAATCTTTGTTTCATGTATTGGATCTCGCCAAAGAAAAACATATTCAAAAAGTATATTGGCCAAGTAGTATTGCTGCATTTGGACCTACCACTCCTAAAGAAGATACCCCCCAGCATACCATTACAGAACCTTCAACCATCTACGGGATTAGTAAGTTGGCTGGTGAACGATGGTGTGAATGGTATTTTAAAAAATTCGCAGTAGATGTGAGGAGTCTTC
>JANWKQ010000206.1 GCA_025451295.1 Flavobacteriales bacterium
AACTGGCTTGAAACTGTTATTGCGGCGTTAATTGCTTCCTTTAAGTTCGCAATTACTGTTCCTCTCTTTATCCTGAACGAAAAACTCTCCTTTTGGGAATCCGTTTTATTTGGAATTTCTTCGGGCACCTTCGGGATCATTGTTTTTATGTATCTCAGTTCTGGGCTTCTTCGGATGTGGAATTGGATCAAAAGGAAAACAGGGTTGTTCAAGCGTAAAAAACCCAGAAAAAAATTCAGTAAAAAAACACGTCGATGGGTGAAGTTAAAGAAAAAGTTCGGACTGGTCGGCATAGCCATTCTTACGCCTATATTGCTTTCAATTCCTATCGGATGTTTTATCGCCATGCGTTATTATAAGAATAAAAAGAAAATTTTCCTCTATCTTTTTGTGAGTGTGGTGATCTGGTCCTTTATCTTCGCTACCTTTGGTTCAGCCATCCTCCGAATCATCAATTCATTTAAAGTTGTTTAAAGACAAGTCTATAGCGCATGTTTTTTTTGATCTTGATCACACTTTGTGGGATTTCGAGACGAATTCAAAAATGGCGATCACTGAGCTATATGCAGAATTTAATTTGCATGATCATGGTTTTTCGGTGGATGAATATTTACCTGTTTATTTAAAGTGTAATGAGTATTGCTGGGACATGTACCGAAAAAACCTGATGAAAAAAGACCTGTTACGTCATCAGCGGTTTTATTTATCATTAAAAGATTTTGGTATTGTTGATCGACCACTTGCAAGGAAATTAGGGAAAAGATATGTGGAGATGAGTCCTTCTAAAACAGCTTTGATGCCGGGAACAGTTGATATACTGGAGTATCTGTTTGAAAAATATCCTTTACATATTATCACCAACGGGTTTGAAGAGGTTCAGTACCTGAAACTTCAGAATTCAGGAATTGAAAAATATTTTAAACATGTGATCACGAGTGAGAAAGTGGGTAAACGAAAACCAGAAACAAGAATATTCCAATATGCCTTAAAAAGGGTAAACTGTGATCCACATCATGCGATTATGATTGGTGATAACCTGGAAGCAGATATTGAAGGAGCGCTCAATGCAGGGCTCCATGCGATCTGGTTTAATCATCATCAGCTAGAGAATAAAAAAGGCAGCCATGCCATTAAACATCTAAGCGAGCTAAAGAATTTCCTATAGACCAGGTCACCACCCGGCCTCTTTTTGTTTCCCGCTGATTTATTTCGCCCTTTCAGGGCTTTTTTGGATGGTGATATTCTTTCCTGGGATTTTATCCCGGGCTAACTAATCTTATCCTTTCAGGATATTTTATTTCGTAGATAGTTTCGAAGAAACTTAATCTGTTAGCCAGGGATGAAATCCCTAGGTGAATATGCAAAATGTATGGGAGCCCTGAAAGGGCGAAATAGTTCTACTACTTCAACACCTCCGGTAACCCTTCCACTGTTTTTTCCCCTGCTGCTATTTTCATCATGATCACACATTTATGTGCTTCAAAGGTGGATTTATTAATGGCATTCAAAGTTTTCATCACAAGTTCATATTCCCCGAATACCTGAGTACTTAACCCATTTACTTCAACCCGTATACCGGGTGTTTTTTTTATCAGGGTAATATAATCGATTACTACCTGTTCGAAGTTTTCGGTGAGTGGATATAAGCTAATTTCTACGGTTACTTGCATAGTTTTTTGGGTTATTTTAGCGGCCCGGATAGAAGCGATATCCTTTTTTGTTGCTCCGTAATTATTTTCGGTTCCGTGCAGAGACGGAATATATTCCGTCTGTACTTATGGCCGTAATAAAAATGATAGCAACAAAAAAGATAAAGCGTATAGCCGGTTAGGCCGCCCCAATATTTAATATTAATCGTCGGCAAAAATTTTATAATATTTATTTCTAAGGTATTCATAAGTTTCCGTTTGTGATCTATGCGGTAAACCAGTTTTTGGCAAGTGATGATTCCTTAAATGATCATCCAGTATCCTTGCCTTCGTATTATCCTGTAATTGCAACTGAATAATATCGAGGATCTCCTGCTTTAAAAGTGGATCCATCACCGGGAATCCAAGCTCAATCCGGTGAAACAGGTTCCGGCTCATCCAGTCGGCGGAGGATAGATAAACTTCCTGTTCACCGCCATTATGGAAAACACAGATCCTTGAATGCTCGAGAAAAGTGTCCACAATTCTTCGGATGCGGATATTATGGGAAAATTTCCTGCCTGGGATCACACAACATACACTTCGAACGATCATATCGATCACTACACCCGCTTTTGAAGCTTCGTAAAGTTTGTCGATCATTCTTTCCTCTTCAATATTGTTGAGCTTAATAATAATATGTGCTTTTTTCCCTTCTTTGGCATGGGCAATTTCACGATCTATCATATCGTTTAATCGTGTTAACATATTAAATTGAGCAACCATCAGATGTTCAAAATTGATCGGATCTGTTTTTTTCTCCAGTTGTTTGAAGAATAAGGTTAACTCATCGCAAATATCATAGGTAGAAGTAAACAAACCGTGATCCGAATAGGTTTTCGCAGTTCTCTCGTTAAAATTTCCAGTACTTAAGTAAGCGTATTGCCGAACGCCACGGCGGTTTCCGGATTCGCGTGAAATAAGAATGGCTTTGGCATGTACTTTTACACCAGGCATGCTATAAATAATATTTACCCCGGCTGCTGCCATTTGTTGTGCAAAACGTAAATTGGATTCTTCATCAAACCTGGCTTTTACTTCTACAAACACCGTCACTTTTTTTCCATTTCTGGCAGCATTGATCAATGCACTCACAATCCCTGATTCTGGAGCAACCCTATATTGAGTGGCTTTTATCTCAAAAACTTTTGGATCAAAAGAAGCTTCATTCAGGAAACGTATCACATAATCATAATCCTGGTAAGGGAAGTGCAAAAGCCAGTCTCTTGTTTTAATGGCCTCAAACATCGATGGAAACCCATCAAATTCCGGTATACGTAAAGGCAATCTGGGGAAACTTTCAAGGGCAGGGGAGAGGGGGTTGGGAAATTTGAAGAAATCATAAAAATTATGATAACCACCACCGGCGATCATTTCATTTTTTTTCATTTTAAAAATACTTTTCAGGAAACTAACCGCATCCTTTGGCATTTTTTCATCATATAAAAATCGGCTGGGTTCTCCAATCTTTCTTTTGCCCAGACTCTTCTTTACCTTTTCCACCAGGTTACCGTGAAACTCATCTTCAATGTGGAGATCAGCATCTCTCGACATTTTTATGCTGTAAGCAAACTCAATATCATATCCTTTAAAAATATCATCCAGGTTAAAACGGATCACATCGTCAAGAAAAGTAATGCAGTATTTATCGTTTACCGAAGGAAGCTCTACAAATCTCTTTACAACATCCGAGGGTATTTTCAGGATCGCATACTTCCGTCTTTTCGCAGCAGTGTTAGTTAATTTGGCCGATTTCTTACTTTTTGAGGTAAGCGCTACAAAAAGATAGATCGCACCATTCTGAAGAAATGGAACCACTTTGTTCTTGATGAGTAGAAGTGGTTGAACATGAAAGATCAGTTCTTCCTGGTAAAATTGTTTTAAAAAAGTTTGTTGTTTTTTACTGTAATCACCATTCATGATCAGTTGGATCCCGTTTTTTTCCAGCTCAGGTAAAATAGAACCTCTAAAGATCTGACCAAATTCTTTTTGCTGAGTATCCACAATCCCGTTAATCTGGCTCAACAATAATTCTGCTTCTTCTTTTTCTTTAGAAATTGTTAAAGAATGACGGATAACACCAACCCTTACCCTGAAAAACTCATCCAGGTTATTGCTAAAAATGGCCAGGAACTTGATCCTTTCATAAAGTGGTAATGATGGATCCATGGCTTCCTGCAGCACCCTATAATTAAAGGAAAGCCAACTGATGTCACGGTTAAAATACTTTGATCCATCCATAAAGCGTAAATCTACCTCAATAATCTGGCAAAGTTTAAATTTTTTTGTAATTTTATAGCTCCATAACCCCTATTTTCTAATGAAACAGTTTTTTTTGGTAACGCTGGCTGGCTTTTTTCTTAATTCTATCGCATTCACACAGATAGGAGAGGTTAGGAACGATACGGTTTATGTAGTAAATGATGTAAATAAGCCGGTTGAATTTTCAAAAGCCATCGGCAAATATCTCCTCATTCAAAACATTATTCCGGATGATCTTCCACCCAATACCAGAAAATTGCAGATTATTTCCTCCAAAAGCACCGAAATTGATGTCAAATTGGTTATGGTTATAGAGGATAAGCACATCCTTATTCCACTGGAGCTTTTTACAGAGAAATATTATACTTTGTATATTAAGAAGGGCAATGCAACCCTTATAGGTAAAAAACTCATCATTAGATAAGATAATTGATCAATCAAAACAGGATGAACAAGACAAAATCAACACTGCTTTTTTCAACACTGGTTTCTCTTTCAATCATTGTTCAAGGCCAAACCCTTGTTACCAGTACAGGTTTAACAGCCACCCAATATGTACAGAATATACTGCTTGGGCCTGGGGTAATTGCCTCCAACATTACGTTTACTGGATATTCCAATGCTCTTGGGCAGTTCTCAGTGAGTGGTTTACCCAATACTTTAGGACTAGATAGCGGACTGGTATTAACCGGTGGAACGGTCATTAACACCGACATTAATGGCCCCGGACCACATGGGCCCAACAGTTCAGGAAGCTCCGGCTTCGATAATGGAGCAGCCGGCGATGCCGACCTTAACCTGCTGGGTGGAGGAACCGGTTCCTTCAATGCAGCCATCCTTGAATTTGACTTCATACCCTCGTCCGATACTGTAAAATTTGATTATGTTTTCGGTTCGGAGGAGTATATGGAATATGTAGACCTTGGGGTAAGTGATGCTTTCGGATTTTTCTTAAGCGGACCCGGTATTTCCGGACCTTATACCAACTCAGCCATCAATATTGCATTGGTACCGGGTACCAACACACCCATTACCATCGATAGCCTTAATCAATTCGATCATGGAACATACTATGTAAATAACGAAACCCCACCAGGTACACTTTTACAATACGATGGGCATACCACAGTATTAACAGCGGTAGGAATTGTTCAATGTAATCAACAATACCATATCAAAATTGCCATTTGTGATCAGGGTGATGGAATTTACGATTCCGGCGTATTTTTAAAGGCAAACAGTTTCTCCTCCAACGGACTTCAGATCAGTGGCGGAACATTAATCAACGATTCACTTACAACAGATTCTATTTTTACGGAAGGTTGTCAGCAAGCTTTATATATTTTCAGCAGACCCGATTCAAATGGGGTTGATACCATCTTCTTTTATACCGGTGGTACTGCAACAGAGGGAACTGATTATACAGATGTACCAGCATTCATTGTCATAGGACAGGGAATGTTTGCAGATAGTATTGTAATTACCGCATTCGATGATCCGTTTGCTGAGCCGATGGAAACAGTAACCATCTTTATTCTTTACGACAATCCTTGTGGAACCGATACCATTCAAAAAACTTTATACCTCCAGGATTACCAGAAAATGGTGGCGGTCATGGGGGGTGATACAACTTTATGTCCTGGCATGGGAGGTCCGCCTGTGTTAGATCCAATTGTGACCGGTGGATTCGGAGGCTATCATTATTTATGGTACCCCACGGCCGATACAACAGATACCTTGCAGGCACTCATGGGCATTACCACAGTCTTTTATGTAAATATCGAGGATGATTGTGGCAAAGCCATTACAAGTGCACCTGTCACCATCGTCGTTCAATGTCCAATTATTATTCCGAATGTAATTACGGCAAATGACGATGGAATGAATGATGTATTTATTATCCA
The DNA here is from genome assembly GCA_025451295.1 of Flavobacteriales bacterium. Classification (GTDB taxonomy): domain Bacteria; phylum Bacteroidota; class Bacteroidia; order CAIKAF01; family CAIKAF01; genus JANWKQ01. The sequence continues at coordinate 5,855 of JANWKQ010000206.1, forward strand.
GAACATAGATCAATATCCTGAGAATGAAGTTTGGTTTTATAATCGTTGGGGAGTCTTACTCCATCATGCGCAACCGTATGCAAACGATTGGAAGCCCAGCTTAAACGATGGAGTTTATTTCTATCTGGTAGACGATAAAGTGAATGATGTATGGAGAGGATTCTTCACCGTCTTTTTAGGACCATAAAAACCAGCATAAAATATTTTTCGAAAAGCGGATCTCAAAAGGATCCGCTTTTTTTGTGTATTTCTAACTTGTAATTCACGGAAAGAATTGGGCATTTTAATTGCAGATTATTTCATGATCTGCAGTGGGCATGCCTAAGGTCGAAATACAAAAAGGCTGCTAACCGCAGCCCTTTTTCTTTTCTGGATATTCTTATGTAAGCAGAGCTTACAACGAACACCCAGAAAAGAAAAAGCTCCACCTTCGGTGGAGCTTTTTTGTATTCTCTGAGGTCCCGAGCAGATTCGAACTGCTGTGGAAGCTTTTGCAGAGCCTTGCCTAGCCCCTCGGCCACAGGACCTTTTTTTAAGCGCCTTGTCTATTCGCCTATGGCGAACACAAGGACCTTGTCCGCAAAGATATAAAATTTCCCGGCAAACTAACTATTCCCCTTGTTTACAGGCCTTTTCAGACACTATTTCACAAATTATTACCAAATTTCTTACCCCAACTCTATTTTCTCTGGCACCCTTTTTGCATCTTTGGGTCGATCAATATATATTAATATCTAAACACTAAAATTTCGCTTATTATGAAAAAATTAATCGCAAGCATCCTATTCCTCGCTTCCGTTTCGGCTTTCCAAAACCTTCATGCACAAAAGTATTTCACCTATGATGGTGATGTTTTTAGCATCCTTATCACTTGTGACAATGCCAACACTAAAGTAACCAACGTTGAATTCAGCGAAAATGGTAAATGGGTTCAATTTAGCCTTCATGGTAAAACTGACCTCGAAGGAACCAAAGAAGGTGGTTTCGTTTTCTATTGTAAAGATGGTAAAGGTGACTATTATGCAGTAGACTACTATCGCGAAGGTGATTATGTAATCGTTCACTCTTGTGATTCAGACCATAACTGGGGAGATACTCAATGGACCTGCTACCGCAGAGCCGGAGAATAAAACTTAATTCATAAAAAAAGGGTAATGGCTTGAGCCGTTACCCTTTTTTTATGTCTTTTGGTATACCAGTTGGTATTAGGTTTTGATCACCTTAAATACTTTTGAGGCATTGCCTGAACGTAGCATCACAAAATATACCCCTGGTTTGTAGTCTTGTCCAAATTTGAATGCTGGATCATCCACAACATATCTCGCGATTTCTTTTCCTGCATAATCATATACGTATACTTCGGCCGAAGTGGTGAGTTCCGCAACATTCATAAAAAATTCGTCAGCCGATGGATTTGGATATACACCAATTCCATTGAGTGCTTCATCCTCAACACCAGCACCCGGACAAACAATACTTAACGCATTTTTTAAATAGGTCTGCATAAAACCGGGTAAACCTAAGGAAGAGGTAATACCTGAAAAAGTGGTATCAAGGTTCGCACCATTATCTACATAATTACATCCTGTACTTACAATATCCGGAAAATTGATCACACCCAGATAAGTACTACCATATGATCGGGCACAATAGATCTTTCCGTCACTGGCAATTTGTAAACCGTAAATATCCGGTGTTGCCGTTAAAGGTGTCCTCGATGCAAGTATCAGTGGTAAGGTACCCAGAGTAAGATTGTATTGCAGCAAGGTGCTTGAAACATCATAACAGCTTACATAAATTAAATTGGAGTTGGGAGAGAATTCAAAACCATATACATGATCTGTCATAGACAAACTCAACGGATTCGAGACGACTCCAGAACTTGCATTAAAATCAAAGATTTCCACCAGGTCCATATAAGCAATAGAACAACCAAGTTTGGTTCCACACATATTGAATTTCATTTGTCCATACGTATTTTGTATGATCGAATCCGTATGCACTGTACCCACATTGCTGATAACGGGAGCCTGTAATCCGGAAGCGGTAAGCTCATATGCATAAAACGCATCGGAGTCCCATTTATGTATCATGATCCAATAACTTCCACCAACGGTGGTTCGAATGGCACATAACTTTTCGGTCACACTGTCGAGTACCGGAATATTTTTGGTAGCGGTAACATCTCCCAGACCACCATCCAATGTCATATCAATAATTGAATATTTAAAACCTGCGGTATCTCCGTAACCAGCCGTAGTAAAAATATAATATTGAGTTGCACTGGCAGGTTTAGGAACAATAATACAGGATTGTGTAGAGGAGATTTCTCCGTGCAATCCACTTCCATTTGGCATGATCTGGTGATTGGCATTCCATACCTGGCTTCCATCCGAATAAAATAGTAAAGTTCCCGAAGAGGTTGACATAGAAGCACAACCTTCAGGCATACTATATACCGCTCCTGCTTGTATGGCAGGTACTCCGCTTGTAAAATCAAGTCCGGCGCTTACACCAAAAAACCAATTATCCGTTTCTTTTTGTGCATGAAGATTTAATAACAACCCGGAAACAAATAATAGGAGTAACTGTTTTTTCATGATTGAGAGATTTTGAATTAAATAAATATACAAAAAAATAACCAATGCAGTAATGAATGATTAGATTTTGGTGTTGCCGGAAAATAATTTCGTAGCCGTTTGTAGAGACGGCCCATGGCCCGTCTTTGCTACCAACCGATAAGACTAGCAGCGATAATAACAAAAGGTGATCGCCGAAGGCGATCGATGGAAATAATTCACTCTCTGTTCGTAGGTCATAAAAAGAGGGGAAAGAGTTCAGCGATTCTTCGGGAACCAAACCGCCGGAGGCCACAGCCGTATGGAATCGTCAATCAATTAGATTTTCACAAACTTCCGCATCTGTGTAGATCCATCCGTATAGGTAGTATAGAGAATATACATGCCGGCTTTTATAGGCAGTCTGGTAACAATACTTTCCAGATCAGGTGTATTTTCTTTTTCAGTGAAAACAAGATGACCATTCAGATCATAAATATTTATTTCTGAAATCACAGGCAGGTTCGCACCATAGTTACAGGAAATTGGATTATAAATTTTTTCATGTCCATCCATATCAACCTGCTTGAGTCTGTAATAATTGGTACCTATCTTAGGCATTGGATCATTGGCGATATATTCTGTAACATCATTCGAAAATCCTTTACCTTGAATTTTTCTTAGTTCCTCAAAATTTTCACCATCGATTGATTTCTCAAGTATAAAATGATCATTGTTTACTTCAGCAGAAGTTGACCAGTAAAGGGCAATTTCATTTCCATACGGTTCGCAGGTAAAATCGGTTAATTGAACAGGAAGTGGTGTACAATCAAGAGAGGCTCCGGCAGTGAGATTCCAGTTGAGTGTATATCCCGAGATCGGCGGATCCCAGTGATTGATCATTAAATAATAAAACTGTCCTGCAACAACAGGCATGGTACTTACCCAACCATTTCCAACACATTGTTCGGTTAAATCAACGGCTCCGCCACCCATGCCGGTATTCCCGGATGTACAGGCATAAGAACATCTAACAGGGGAACCAAGTGATGCACATGTTGCTCCCGGACCATACACAACAAAATCATAATCATCAACTGGATTAGTAGGCACAATGGTGAACCCAAGTGTTCCGCTGGTTTGGATCTGGAATACATACCAGGCAGAATGATCTTCCCCTTCCTGAACTGAACATCCTGAACAGGATTCCGAAATTAATCCGGGACCCGGAGAATTCCACGCGATACTTGAGTTGGTGCAAACCAGCACACTTCCCGGGCAATCTGTTTGATCAGTACCTGGCGGTCCACCTGCGCATGGAACCGAACTAATGGTGGCAGCCCAACCGGTTCCTACGGTAACAAAATCAGAATTCATCCGAACAGAGAGACAACCATTGGCACTGGTAGCCGTATAGGTGAACGGAACTAAAGGAATTCCGCAAATTCTTCCTGTACCTGCGGTAGCAGATGAAGGAGGAATTTGAATGATTGGTGGGGAATTTTGTGTGGACCCATCTCCAACAGTGATCCAGTCATAATAACAATCTAAAGGAGGTGGACCTGGAGGATTGACCATCCCTTCCATATTAAAAGAAGTAAAGGTCATGCTGATGCAATTTCCTGGTGTACTCGGACAAAATACTCTGTAAACCTGATTAATATTTAAGGCATAATTTCCACCGGCCCCTCCGTCATCATAATAAGTTCCTCCAACGGTATTTACCATGCAGGTTCCACAATTGGTTCCGTTTACTCCAATGATTGGATGGGTAAATACTTGTGAGAAATTATAGACAGGATCAATAAAAACAGCAACGAACAGAACAAAGGATAAGGCCGTTTTCTTGTAAAAATTAGTCATTCTTATTCGTATTAGGGAAATCGGTATTATTAAAAAGAGGATTATCTGTTTTTCTTAATATGGTTTTATTATTAGAATATATAATGAGTGTATAACCACTAGCCAGATCATTTACCTCCACATCCGTATCAGGTAATCTTAAACCTTCGTATTCATTCAGGTTGATCATCACAATTAAAGATTGATCTGGTTGTGGCAGATCTTTTACTTCAAAATCAATACCCAAGCGACTCCAGTTGGAAATAATCGTTTGGTCAGAATTTGATCTGCTGGTGCTCTGAGACCATCCATTGGCCGATAATAAAAATGTAATGCAAACGAATAGGACAACTCTCTTAATATCTTTACCGATCATCACAAATCTCTTAGAAATTAATTTTACATACACTAGTTAAAAGGCTTCTTAGCTATATACTCTTTTTTAGTACATTTAGATTTTATATTCAATAAAATATACGCTTTAGAACCTGATTCGAATATACAACATTTAATAATATTGCTAAAATCCAGAATGGATTGACCGTTCTACCTGCCTGAACCTCAATTTATTATTTTTATTGCGAAATGCTAACAACAGTCATTAGATAAGTTATTCTTAAATGAAAATTAAAAAAAATATCACCCATTATTTTATTTTTCAATGGTCGATCGTTTTTTTGATTTCTGCCGTTGCCAGGCTTCCATACTTTTCTGGAATGCATTGCTATTTCGATGGAGATGAAGCCATCATCGGCATCATGGCGCAAGACCTTTTACACGGAGAAAATATTCCTGTTTATTTTTACGGACAACAGTATGGGTTTTCTTTTTTTGAAGTGATCGCCGTTGCACTCGGAATTATTTTTTTCGGATCAGGATTATGGGCATTAAAATTTGGGGCACTCCTTATTTTTTCAATTGGGACCAGTTTTATTTTCAGACTTCTCCTCCGGAAGGGAATGCGTTTTGAATGGGCACTCCTTACCATCCTTATCGTCACGCTCTTTCCAACATGGATTGTCTGGGCTTGTAAAGCAAGAGGAGGATATGTTACCGCATATAGCCTGGCATGTATACTTTTGTTTATCACGCAAACAAAAAAGCCAACTGCAAAATGGTTGATCATAACAGCCGGTTTAATGGCCCTGTTGATCCACTCCCAGATTTTTATAGCCTGCAGCATATTTTTTCTTTTGATCACCTGGATAATTTCAGCAAAGAAGTGGTTTCCCATTCTTTTATCAATAGCAGGTTTTTTTGCTTTTTATTTTATTTTCAGACTTCCAGCTTTCATCAATGATCCATATTGGTTGCCGGGTATTTCATTTCGGTTGCACCCCGACCGGATCATTCCGTTGATTTCCGAACTTCCCCGGGTGATGATGGGTCATTTTTACTATGAGATGACATTCCCGATGAAAACAAGCACGATTTGTTTTGGCATGCTGTATTTTCTGTTGATGGGTGTTTTCATAATGGTTGGATTTTTGAAGGGCTCCAGGGCCAGCCGACTTTCTATCGGTTTGATCTTTGTTGGAAGCGGCCTTTCTTTTCTTCTGATGACGATGATGAACATTCCTTCCTACCGATATTTTCTGGGAGGAGCCCTTGGACTTCTTTTTATGATGGTGCTTACGTTTCTAACCATGTTGGAACGAAGGATCAACTGGAAAGGATCTCTTGTTCTCCTCATTCCTTTTGCCGTGGCCATTGGATCGGGAAGCCGTCAAATCAAGGACTCCTGGATGGAACCGGAGAAAAATGACAGGGTCCTTTACCAGGGATTATTAAAGGAATTGGATCACCTCGGCCTTCAGAATGTATTTTGCACCGATCCTTTGCTACAATGGATGTTAAACTATAGCGGTTACAATGCCAGATATACTTCGAGAACAGAAAGGGTTAACCGTTTCATGGATGGGGTAAACACCTGTTACAAGATGGTCGGATGTAAAACGGCCATCGTTGGATACAAGGGAATGTGCCTTGGAATGGACCAGCAGGAAGGCTGGCATAATAAAGTGATCTATGTGAATGACAAATTTTTCATTTTTCCGGATCCCACCTCCAATTACCTGAAAAAAGGGGGTTTCGAATTTCAGAACTAAACGTTTGCCTATCTCCGATTATTTTACTTCATTTGACAAAACAAATCCCAAAACGATTGCTATGAAGAAATTGACCACAGTTTTTGTACTCATGAGCTTTCTCGCATTTTCATGCGGAATGCTTCCCAAATCCGTTGAACAAGGCGGAACCAAGATCCAATATTTAAATGGTGCCACCAAAGAAGATGCAACCAAATTACTCGACTATTTTGAGAGCATAGGCATTAATGATGGCAATGCAAAAGATATGAAGATATCCAAAGAAGGCGATGGGTTTAGGATCCAAATGGTATTGGCCGACGATTACGATCTGGATAAAAAAAACCTGGAAGCAAAACAGGAATTTGCCTGTGAAATATCAAAAGGTGCTTTTGACGGAAAAATGATCACACTGGATCTATGTAATACCACCTGGAAAGTAAAGAAAACTGTGAAATCTGATAAGTGTGATGAGTTTGAATTCCTTGGTAAAGAAATGTCACTCTATAAGGAAATTGAATTATATCACGGTGATGCAATTGATAAAAAAACACTTGATGAAGTTGGGGAATATCTGATAGGAGCATTTGGAGGAAGAAAACGAATAACCACAGTGATCGACAAAGTGGGGGATGTGGGTGTGTTTAGCGTGGTGGTTCCTGATAAACAATATTACGATGATGAAGAGACGTTGGATTTCTATCGCATCGTAGCCTGCGATCTAACCAAGATATTGGGCTATACAACCGAAGTACATATGTGTGATGAATATGTGAAAAAGCAAAAAGTGGTGGAAGCATCCGGTTGTGATAAGTAAATAAATAGAATAATTTTTAGAACCTGACCTCAAAAAAGGTCAGGTTTTTTTATTCTTACCTAGGTCAGGGTTAGACGAAATCAGGATGGATTTTAATTTTATCAAAAAAATCAGTAACTTAGTAATCATGAACCGAAATGAAAAAATATAACGTATGAGTAAAAAAAATATTCTGCTTTTATTTCTGGGTGCTGGCTTGTTGTTGAGTTGTGCTCATGACCCCATTGTTCATCATGATCCCGAGATTGAATTCTTAGACAGTATACCCGCAGGGGCACTTTATCAGAATGGAGATACAGTTCACCTCGATATTTCCATGTCGGATGAGGATGAACTTCATGAAGGATATATTTATATAAGATCGGCGGTTGATACCTTTTTTACCTATGAACCTTATGTTCATGAATTGCAAACGTTCCATGTGGATACCTTTTGGGTTGTTACTGGAATGGTAACTGGTGTAAGCGCATCTGTTACAGCTGTGGCACACAATCACCACGAGGGGATCACCACAAAGAATATTCCTATCAATTTAGTTCCGTAACTGGCCAAGGAACTTCTCGCGAAAATTCTTTTCCGAATTACTAATTACCATTCACTAAACCTAAAATGGATATCCGATGGCAATATTATACCTCACCATATCGGGTTTAAGATTGGTGATCACCCAGCGACTGCCGTAGGGTAAACGTGGATCTCTCAAAGGAAATGCAACATCGAACCTGAAAATAAAAAATCCGAAATTTAAACGAAGACCTGCACCGGCACCAAAAGCAAACTCTTCAATAAAATGCCAGGAGATCTGACCTCCTGTTCTGTCAGGATCCGGATTCAATAACCAGATATTTCCAAAGTCGGCGAATAAAGCACCCTCAATAAAGCGATATATTTTTCCACGATATTCCGCATTGATCAAAATCTTCATATCCCCAACCTGATCCACCCTTTTTGCATTGGTATCGAGATATGCTCCCGGTCCCATTGTTCTTGGAAGATAAGCCCGAAGATCATTACTACCTCCAATAAAAAATGCTTTTTCGAATGGCATTACTTTCGAATTTCCATAAGGGACGCCAATACCCAGAAAAGCCCTGAAGGCAAAACTATGATACTTGTGCGGATGCAGATAATATCTTAAATCCAATTCAGCTCTGAAATATTGCGAATAACGGACATTGTTGAACACAGTATGATAACCGGCGTTATCTGGAACATCGTTTCCAACTTTTGAGATGAGTGATAAAATATTTCCCGCGATTTGAACATTTCCCCTAAAGAAAATAAAGTCCTTTCGGAGATTGAGCTCAAGCGAATTATACAGAAACGTATACGAGGATGCCTGAATATAATGGGGAATATAGGTATTCAAAACGAACTGGTCTCCGATGGAATTGATATAGTCTTCAAAAGCCTGCGTTTTCTTGACGAATACATAACTAATTTCGGCCGGATTAAGAATATGTTTAATTCTTGCACTGCTGCTCCACTCATAGCCAAAAGTTCCCGACCCTACGATCCGAAAATAATCCGGTCGGGTTTGGAAGTTAAAGCCCAATGAAAGTCTTGTTTTTGGTTTTACCCATTTCGCTACCTTGTCGATTCGTATGGGGAATAAAAACTTGTTGGTTAATAAGGATGTTTGTGCTCCTATCTCAAAAGTGTTAAAAGAACTTACCTGGTCCACATTACTTGTATCCGTTAGATTCAGAATAGAGATCTCTGCTCCTGCATATATTCTGAAGTCAAAAAAATCTGCGCCTTTGAACAAATTCTTATTTGCATATCCTGCAGAAATACTTACTCCAAGGTTACCTGCCGTTGTAGTTCCCTGTGCCTCTGCGCTCAGGCCTTGTTTAGGCATGGGGGATAGATTGATAATACAATCCAGCTGATCATCTTTTTTATCTGTAAAGTGGAATTTGAATTCAATGTTGATATATTTAAAATTCCGAAGTTCTGATAAAGCCTTTTGGGTTTTTATTTCGTTGGTAGAACTATAATATTGATCTTTTTCAAAAAAAATGTTTTGGCTGATGACCTTTGGACTGTAATTATGTTTTCCGTTATAAAATATGTAGGTATAATCTTTATATTTTACTGTATCAGCACTTATAATATCCTCTTCATTGAACAGGAAGTTGGGGACTACATATATATTTCTGATCTTAAATTTTTTATGCTTGGTAAAATGAATGGTATCAAGCGCATTGGTTCTGTCATCATCATTGTCTATAGTAAATGTAAGATCAGGTTCTTTTACCTTCATGGTAATATGCGTCTGTCCGGAATCTGCCAATGTATCTGCGCTATAATATATGTTGTCTTTTAAAAATAAATAATATCCGTTGTTCTTCATGATCTCTGTTAGTCTTGTTCTTTCTTCATCAAGCTTGAACAGATCGTACTTCATGTTGTTCTTTAATTTTGTCCGCTGTATATTCGATTCTACATAAAAATTAATAACAGGATTTCGAATATCATATTTAATGCTGTCGATGTAATAGGCAGGGCCGCGATGAACAGTATAGATGACAGTAGCCTTTTGTTTTTTGATCACTACTGAATCACTCACCCAGGCCTGAAAAAATCCTTTGTTTTGTGCGTAGTTGGTAAGAAGTTCTTTGGATTTCCTGATCTTAATGCTGTCCAGAAGTACCGGAGCTTCTCCATTCTTTTGTAACCATTCACCAAAAAGCAACCGTTCCTTTTTATATTTCTTCAGTTTTTTGGGATTGGTAACCGTGGCATTATAGGCAGCAATTTTTTGATTCTTGTCGTTGAGTTTGACCAACTGTTTCTGTTTTTTTACCGCCAGCTTGGCCTGATTAGGAAGATTGTAGATTTGGAGATAAAATCTCCAGAAGCCCAGAAATTTTTTGTTGGTCTTTGGTAATACATAATCAGCGATATCGTCCTTTTCAGATTTTTTTTGAGGAACTGATTCAATAACCTTGTTCTTTACCAATAAGTATTGATCTGCCGCCAGCCGTCTGGTAGGGCTGCAAGAAGCCACCAAAAGGATGGTTAGGAGCAAAAGACCGTACTTCTTTACTTTCAAGACAGATAAATAAGGCTTAAAATTAATAAATATTATGCCAGAACAGTAAATTATACTGGCTGTATGGCTTGTTTAAGGATGTTTCACTTTTTTAAGAACCACTTGTTGGTGTTTTACGTATGTTTTTAAAACCTTTGTATAATGCTCAAATTAATGATTCCTTTACATCATAAAATAGCCTTAAGTAGTATTGTATGGTGCACCTGGTGCCTGGTTAGTTGCGCAGCAGGTAACACAAATGCAAACAACAAAAATGTAGAACCCTCAACCCAGCAAAAAATGTCGAATAACGATTCCCTTACTTCTGATACAGCCACTTTTGGTGCTGGTTGTTTTTGGTGTGTTGAAGCCATTTTCCTTCAGTTGGATGGTGTTTATACTGTTCAATCGGGTTATTCTGGCGGATCAGCGGCAAATCCTACCTATAAGCAGGTTTGTGGCGGAAATACGGGTCATGCTGAGGTGATACAGGTAGTATTTAACCCAAAGGTGATTTCGTTTGATGATCTGCTCGAAGTTTTTTGGCAGACCCATGATCCAACAACACTCAATCGCCAGGGGGCCGATTATGGAACGCAATACAGGTCTGTTGTTTTCTATCATAGCGATTTTCAAAAAGAAAGGGCGGAATATTTTAAGAAGAAACTGAACGATGAAGGTGCCTATAGCAGTCCGGTAGTTACAGAGATCACAGCCTTTTCAAAATTTTATAAAGCCGAGGATTATCATCAGGATTATTATAACCAGAACAGCAGTGATTTTTACTGCACCATGGTGATCCAACCTAAGGTAGAAAAATTTAAAAAGGCATTTTCGGATAAGCTCAAGGCTTCCGGCGAAAAATAAAACTATTTTCCGCCCAGTTTGCTGTATCGCTCCTTAGCCATATCGAATTCCGGAGCAAGATCAATGGCATTTTTATAATCTTTAAGTGCCAGTTCTTTTTTACCAAGTTTTTCGTAGGCGATTCCGCGATGATACCAGGCATTTACCAAACGGGGATCATCATTAAGCGCATCGGTAAAGTGGGGGATGGATTTACCGGGATCTTCAAATTTGAATAGATATATATATCCAATATTGTGCTTGGTTGGACCATTATGTGGGTCAATCTGTAAAAGGCTTTCATAGGTTTTGATGGCCTTTTCTGGGTCACCATGTTCCTGATAAAAGTATCCGAGACCATAATAAGCTTCGATCATAGATCCGTTAACTCTGATTGCATTGGAATAATAATCAATGGCTAGGCGATTATTTTTTTCGGCCATGATATTTCCAAGTTGCATATAAGCGTGAAAATAATCCGGGTCTTGTTCAACACAGGTTCGAAAGCTCGAAATAGCAAGATTGGTATCACCGTTTTCTTTAAAACACAGTCCCTTTATGAAATATACTTTGGCATAATATGGATCTATCCTTAAAGCTGCATCGAGATATTTAAAAGCGGCAACATAATCTTTCAGATAGTACTGAAGTTCTCCCATTTTTGCGTTGGCGTCTTTGCTTTTTGGATCGAGCTGAAGTGATTTTTCGATGGCCTTTTTAGCTTCTCCAATTTTATTGGTAGCATAAAAAACATCTGATTGATGAAGATAAAAGGGTGCTCGACTTGAATCGAGGCTGATGGCGCGGTTGATATCTTCCAATGCTTTATCGAGGAATTTTTGACTAAAATAAAGTTTGGATCTTTCGTAGAGAAGATTTGGGTTATCAGGATCATTTTTGATCTGCTCATTGATCAAACTTAATGAAGTAGACAAGGTATCATTGGGATCGATATTAGCCTTGTTGTTTTTTTTGCTTCCGCAGGCGGCCAAAAATAAAACGATCACTGGGATCAACAGCAGTCTGTTCATGTTGCAATGTTACGAAAAAATGGGAGGTAAAAGATCAAACAAAATTGGGATTCTATCGGGTCGTTTATCGAATGATCCAGATTCATTGGTGCAATTTTCCGTGTTTTTAAAGCGGAGTTCAAGGAATACAAGATCGAAATAGCGGAGTTTACTCGGCTAAATGGGCATATTGAGATCGCAGAATGACGTAGAAATCCGCTTCGAAAACACCGGAAAATAAAAGTCCCCATACCGGCACGGACAGGGACTTTATTGATCTTAAAGAAATTTGCAGGCTTAGTTCTCGCTTTTGGCAATAACCGCCTCTTTGATGGCTTTTTCCAATTCTTCGGCCAGTTCATGATTATCCAATAAAAGCTGCTTAATGGCATCTCTTCCCTGTCCCAGTTTGGTATCTCCATAAGAGTACCACGACCCACTTTTCTTCAGAATATTTAATTCAACTCCTAAATCCACAATCTCTCCGTTTTTTGAGATGCCTTCACCGTACATGATATCAAATTCGGCAGTACGGAATGGAGGAGCCAGTTTATTTTTTACCACTTTTACTTTGGAGCGGTTACCCATAATAACATCACCTTCTTTGATCTGGCCGATGCGGCGAATATCAAGACGAAGCGAGCAATAAAACTTTAGGGCATTACCACCGGTAGTCGTTTCAGGGTTTCCAAACATAACCCCGATCTTTTCCCTTAATTGGTTTATGAATATGCAACAACAATTGGTTTTGCTGATCGATGCTGTTAACTTCCGCATGGCCTGACTCATTAAACGGGCTTGTAATCCCATTTTGCTATCACCCATTTCTCCTTCCAATTCACTTTTTGGTACTAATGCAGCCACCGAATCAATCACCAAAATATCAATAGCCCCTGAACGAATCAGGTTATCGGCTATTTCCAGCGCTTGTTCTCCATTATCAGGTTGGGAGATCAAAAGATTTTCAATATCAACACCCAGCTTTTGGGCATAGAAACGGTCAAAAGCGTGCTCTGCATCAATAAAGGCTGCAGTACCACCATTCTTCTGACATTCCGCAATGGCATGCAGGGTAAGGGTCGTTTTACCGCTTGATTCCGGACCATATATCTCAATGATCCTTCCTTTGGCATAACCACCTACGCCTAAAGCAAGGTCAAGCGTAATAGAGCCTGTAGGGATCACTTCCATCGGTTCTACCACATTGTCTCCTAAACGCATAATGGTACCTTTACCATAGGTCTTTTCCAACCTTTCCAGGGTAAGTTTCAGCGCCTGTTGCTTTTCTTTATTGTTATTGTCCACTGCTTTGGTGTTTTTTTTGTCTTCTCCATGAGCCACTCCGTTTTTTTTGGGCTCCAGAACGGCTACACTGTTTTTATCTTCCATAAATATCTGTTTTTTTATTGTTTGATGTTTAATTTTTATACTGTTTTGGTCATTTGTTTAACTCTTTTTGTTATCCTGATCTTGTTAAAGAGTTGACAAGTATTCTGTCAAAAACCTCCTGCATTAAGGTATCACCATTTCCACTAAATTCGCAAATAAAGTTATTAACAATAGGCCTTTCAGCAGATTTGACGCGGGTGTTAAGTTGACAGTATTTATGTCAGGCTGAACAAACACCAACTGGGCTAACTAACATAAATAATCAGGCCAGTAATGGCCTTCAACCCATTTTATTGGGAAAACTGGATGTTCACGATAAACTGAGCATAAATGGTTTTTCCAAGTCCTGTGATCCTGATCTTTTCGAAGTAAATTTTCGAAGCTTTGGTTTCGATTACTTTTTTGATGGCATTCTCCTGGATCTTGTTGTCCGTCTGCTCAAATGAAAAATATTGTCCGCCTGAAGAAAATGCGATGTCAAAGCTTTCAACTTTAAAGTCAGGCCCGGTATGCAGAACCAGCGCTAGTTTATTCCAGCTGGTATCCGCCACCGTAATCTTATTGTTTCTGTCAAAAGCTCTCATGATCACAATAGAATTATTGTCCATCTTTATCATCTGTCCAAAATTTTTACTTTGGATGAGAAGCAGCATAATGCTTATCAGATATATTTTTTTCATTATTGCTATTGGGTTATAGTTTGAGCAGGTTCTTCAGTTGTTCCGGGGTTTTTACCTGATCTGAAATATCTGTTACATCAAATGTATAGTCACCGTCTTTTTCAATATGCGCAGATCTGACTGAATTTTCATCCGCATAGTACAATGCACCAGACTTAGAAAATAACAATAAAACATTTTTAGCCTTGTAGTCACACAAAAACATTTTAGGACCAAAACTAAAGGCTGCGTTTACATCCAGATCTACCAAGGATAATATATGAAGATCATCTATTTCTTTTCCCGTTTTTCTATCCTTATAGAAAGCCTTTACCGATACAAGATTGGGCAAACGGTAAATCTGATCACAATTATAAACCCCAAACTGGCTTACCGGCAAATCTCTTACCAATTCAGGATACATATGTCCTGCGGCAAAATCAGTATTCAGTTTTGGAATGGGCTTCCAGAATGCTGTATTTTTTCCAATCGTATCCTCCTTCCATCCAACAATAATGCCTTTGCGATAGATTGGAACTTTGCCAACGAGTACTTTTTCAGTGGGCCGGTCAATGTTTCTTATTTTCTTCCATTGATTAGCCTCTTCATTGAATTTAAAGAATGAGGTATTTGGGATTTCCTGGACCAATTCATACTCCATATCGATTCGCTTATTCCTACCAATGAAGATTTCTTGTCCACTCTCATCTGTTCCTCTTAGCTCAAACATGCCTGCACTATTAAAACAAAATTCTTCTCCTTCATAACTATGTACCATCGGTATATCCGAAAAAGCAATTTCAGCAGGATTTGTAAACTCACGGAATCGGATCTTTATTTTTCCAACGATCGGATCTCCGTTTTTGTCGACAAAAGAATTCTTGTAGATATGAAGGATCGTTCCTCTTTTCCCAACCACCAGATCATAGTCTTTCTGTGCATCAATCGTATAAGAACTAAACTTTACCTTGAATTTTTTAACCTCCCTTTCATAAGTGGTCTTTTGCTTGGATACTTCTTTATTTATCACCGGAATTTCTTTAGAATTTCCAGCTAACAATGCGGGACATAAAGGTTCACGAAGCTTAGAAATACCTTTGCCATTATAGGAGGTATGATTTGATTGAGCACATGCAGCCAACAGGATCACATAAATGATTGCGAATATCCGTTTCATCTTTATTTGTTTTAAACATGAATACAGATCTTCAAAAAAAGATACGGATTTAAAGAAAATACTCAAAAATGAGTAGAAGAAGAATCAATGATAGATAATTCGAAGAATAAAAGAGATCTCTACGGTACGAAAACCATGTTTTACCTCCATTTTATTAAAATAGATCTTTGGCGTCTTGGTGTCTAATGCTTTTTTTAAATGATCCAAAGGGATCTTTTCACCCGATACCCTGATGTTTTGGAATAAACCGTCGTCATTGTATCCAAACATAAAACCCTGCACTTTATGGGCACCGTTATTATTGCGCACCACTTCCACTTTTCTCATGAGGGTATCACTTACTTCAATGATCTGGTTCTCATGCAGAGAATCAAGCATTACCATAGCTCTTCCCCTAAAGTCGATGGATTGCGAAAAACAGGTCTGAACAACCAGAAAAAGCAGGAATGACAAGACATATTTCATATGATCAAGAATACGATAACAGCTCGAATAAAACAATAATTATGCCGTTTGAACAACAGAAACGGTTCAGGCTTTCAGATCGTAAGCCTCTTTTAACCAGCCGAGTACTTCTTCATCGATCTCGGCAGGAGAATTAAGTATCAAAGTATGATGGTATCGATTGGCCGAAGCTTGTTCGGCTTTAACGAATCTTTTGCTTTTCAGCTTATGATTCAGATGGATCTCCAGATTAATACAGTTTTTCCTCACGTAAACACCCGCAAAACCAAATCTGTTTACCAGATGGATGGACATCTTCTTAGGCTCAACCTTTACCAGGCCAAATTTATGAACCTCTTTGATGAGCTTCTTATAGATCAATGGGACAATGGGATCTTTTCCCTGTAAATGGTCTTGTTCGGTGAACATAGTGGTGAATATGTGGTAAAGATAAGGATAATTAATTTACAGACACTTAAAATAATCAAAAGGCTCTTTACAATCCTTACAAACGTAGAGGGCTTTGCAGGCTGTGCTTCCAAACTGGCTCTTCATCTCCGTATTTTCGCTTTTACACCGGGGGCATCTGATATGTGCATTTTTGCCCAATAGTATTTTCTTATCAGCCGAAGCATGCAATGGAGGGGCGATCCCAAACTCTTCCAGTTTCCGTCTCCCATCTTCACTTAACCAATCGGTTGTCCAGGCGGGTGAAAGCACCGATTTAACTAATACATTTTCGTATCCTTCATTTTTTAAGGCACCATAAATCTCTTTTTCGATCATCGCCATTGCCGGGCAACCACTGTAGGTAGGAGTTATTGTAACAATCAGCTGATCACCTTCCCATTCAACTTTTCGCAGAATACCAAGATCCTCTATAGTCAGCACAGGAATTTCAGGGTCCACTACATGGCCAAGAATGGTATGAATATCTTCTATTTTACTTGAACCTTTCATTTTCTTGCCCCTTCAGGGCAATTTTGTTTAAACATAACCTCCGTTGGATCGTTCTTTCGAGGACCCTCTAAAGCAGTTGTATTAATCGTAAATCCAAAATCGTAAATATCTCTCTACCACTTGGCATCTGGGTATGCACGAGGAAGAAACTGCATTTCGGCAAGGATATAGCCCAGATGCTCGGTATGAATTCCGGTTTTGCCACCCTTTTGCATCCAGGCATCAGGCGGTCGATGCAAGGTTGCTTCTGTTAAAGTTGCGTTCACATCATCATCCCATTCCTTTCTCACCAGATGAAGGTCAACCCCGATCACATCCTTTAACATGATCTCATCTACTTCATCCATGGTAAACAATTCACCGGAGTACATCCATAATCTGTTGAGTGCATCCTGCATTTTGGTATGACTTTCTTCTGTTCCATCACCCAGACGAACCATCCAATCAGCTGAATAATTTTTATGATATGAAATTTCCTTCAACGATTTTGTGGCAATGTCTGCTATTTGAGTATTCATCGAATTTGTCAATGCCTTTGCGAAATAGTAATTCCAGGTATCAAATAAAAATCCACGAACCAGGGTATCTCCCCAATTACCATTAGGCTGCTCCACCAAAAGTAGATTCCTGAAATCTAATACATCCCTGTGATATGCCAGATCATCTTCGGTTCTTTCTTTGCCTTCAACTTCGCAAGCCAGCGTTAACCAGTTCTTCGCCTGACCAATATGGTCCAGGGCAATATTGATCAATGCAATGTCCTGTTCGAGGATAGGACCATGACCGCACCATTCACTCATACGATGTCCCATAATGAGAGAATTGTCACCAATACGGAGTAAATATTCAAATAATGCTTCCTGCTTTGTCATGATCACATGTGTCCAATTTCTTTTGGAATATCGTAAAAAGTAGGATGACGATAGATTTTATTTTTTGCAGTTTCAAAAAGTTCTTCTGATTTACCGGGGTCCGATGCAAAGATGTCGGTTGACTTCACCACCCATATACTCACACCTTCACTTCTCCGGCAATATACATCCCGTGCGTTTTCTACGGCCATTTCTTCGTCTGCTGCATGAAGGCTTCCTACATGTTTATGGCTTAGACCGTTTTTACTGCGGATAAATACCTCCCAAAGTGGCCAATTTTTTTTGCTCATGGTTTTTAATTTAAGCTACCTGTTTTTTTGCCAGTTTTTTTTCATAGTGGGCCATGGATGCTTCGCGAACCCATTCGCCTTCTTCATCTGCTTTGATGCGTGCATCCAGTCTTTGTTTATTGCATGGACCGTTGCCTTTGATTACATTGTAAA
>JANWKQ010000207.1 GCA_025451295.1 Flavobacteriales bacterium
GGCCAGCGTTGTTTTTGATAAGGCCACCATGGCGGTAGATACACACGTATTCCGGGTTTCAAAAAGATTGGGATTGGTTTCAATGAAAGCCAAAAATCCATACCAGGTAGAAATGGAACTGGTAAAACATATTCCTGAACACGAATTACATATTGCACATCACTGGCTTATATTACATGGACGATATGTATGTACTGCACGTACACCCGATTGCGATCATTGTGAACTGGCTAAGTTTTGTCCATCGTTTAAGAATCCCAAAAGATGGGAAGAATCAAAATTGGGAAAGTGATCCTAATTTTTGATTAGTTTTTTTGAATGCCATTTTCCATAAAGCATCGTTTGCAGATAATATACACCTGAAGGTAACCCTGTAAGGTCCATGATTGTATTCGACATTCCCTGCCGAACAATTTTTCCACTAAGATCCTTTAAGATGAAAGAAAAATCTGATGGTCCCCAAAAACCAGTGAAGTCATTCGTAGGATTGGGATAGATGGCCACAAAATCGTCAGATGATTCTTCTAGAGCCATAGGTAACGAAAAAATATAAATAGTTCCATTGGTTGGCACCCCACTCATGCTATAATCAAAAGGAGTTGTTATTGATGACAAAGTAGCTCCCGTTTCTGATGGAGGCGTTCCATTGGTCGCTTTCCCGATGGATTGAACGTAATCAAAAATGGCGACAACCGGACCATCCGTTGCATTTCCCTGGAATGCTGCAGATGGACTGATGATATTACAATTTCCAATATGCACTTCGATGGTATTGGAGGTTTCGTATAACCACAACTGAAAATTGACAATCGAGCCGGGATCATCCACAGGTTCACAATTACTCCATTCAATTTTTAAAATTCGGTTGGGTGTAGTTCCCGTCAACTCATAAGATAGCGGGGATAAAGAGCTGGGACCTCCCGTTCCCAAATCCTGCATCTGAACTGTATATGGATTGATGAGATAATAATAGTTAATATCAAAACGGCAGAACCCACTTCCCTCTATCCAAATGCTTGTAAAAGTCTGGCCGTAAAAAACAAAATTAAAGCCAATAGGAACCGTATGCGATTGAAAAGGGGTCCAAGGAGTAGAGCCACTTACGACGATTGGGCTGGAAAGCGGCGTATAAGTACCTGTTGATTTACTCCAGTTATAATTTTGTGCTGTGCTGAATGTATAAATACACATCAAGCAGAAAAGAAGGAAAAGTTTTTTCATAACGGGTTGCATTTTGTAAGAACTAAGATACATTTTTTTTACCATGGAGCCATATTCATTCTACTCTGCGTCTTTGCGTTTCAGCGGTAAATTAAAAAAATCACCACGAAGACGCTAAGACGCAGGGAAATCCCTTCTGCCGCCAGGCGTTCCCTTAACTTAAATATTATTGAGGATGCGTATTACTCTCCGCTGTTTTCAAAATCTCCGCCTTATCAAACGTCATAGTCTTTGTTTGATTATTGGTGAACATTTCCATCTGGTCCGTATAATGTTTGCTGTTCGGTTTATTGCTTTGTCCGAAAACCTGGATGGTTTCCATATGGATCCCTTTCTCTGCAATCTTCAGCAACATCACATAACATTCACCACCCCTCGGTGTGATTGTCCCATCTTTTTCATATTCAGAATACATAGGGGTCATTACATCCGGCAATCCAAATAAGGGCAGATCTATTTTTCCCCGACGCAGTCGCTGCAATTTGCCTAGTGGCGGATATAAAGTACCATAATGCTTTAGCAAATGTTTTTTTGCCTTTCGCAGACATTTCTCATAGGTTTCGATCGGAAGATCAACACTGTGCAACTTAAATTCCACATCATACTTGATCTCCTTGCTTATATTCATAAAGGCCAGTAAAAAAAGCGCTGTGGTAGTATCATTCATTTCTCCTGAACGGGAAGACGCCTGAAGTATTCTCACCGATTCAGCCAGATCTGCATTCTTGACTGTATCGATTTGATAGAATTTTTCCACAAGTAAAATAAAAGGGACGGTATCAACCATTACTTTGTCATACTTGATCCGTTTAAATGTTTCCCAGTCAAATATTTTTACCGTGTCCATTAAATCCTCCAAACGGACACTGCGGTTGAAGTGCCGCGTTTGCCATCCACCAGTGGGATTATAGTCGGCTGGATTGAGATTGCAATCTGTCCGGGTGGTCAAAAATGGAGATTGGTTCACCGTATATAAATATCCACAACCCGGATTCACATGTTGGGGGATCTCTTCAATGGGGATCACATTCTTCAAATCCCAAAGGGTTAACGAGGTATCACCGGGTAATACACTTTTCCAATTGTATCTTGGGTCGCGGTCTGCCGGATACAATCCATTCGAAATAAAAAATATGGTATCAAATTTATCGGCATAGGCTATATTCAAACAGGGGATCTGCTGCATTTTTAGAACATCATAGAATTCGTGAAAATTCTGTGCTTTACACATATGGTACCATTGTTCTGCACTTCCAAGTGTTTGGTAAGGAAGACCACGCATGGCATAGGTTCCTGATTTTACTTTTACAACAGGA
Organism: Flavobacteriales bacterium; assembly: GCA_025451295.1. Taxonomy (GTDB): domain Bacteria; phylum Bacteroidota; class Bacteroidia; order CAIKAF01; family CAIKAF01; genus JANWKQ01. The sequence goes on from JANWKQ010000207.1 coordinate 2,538, forward strand.
CCATACACACTCCAATAAGCATCCTTACCTACCGACAATTTTCCAAGACCTTTGATCTTTACTTTTAATTTGACTTTATTTTTCTCCAGCTTGATCCATTCACCATTGAATTTATAATAGTCTTTTTTTGTGGGATGCATAGTCAATTTATACACATCGTAATAGTCGTTATAGTTAATGGTATGTGTCCATCCGATGTTTCCGTTAGTCCCTATGTTGGGTGTAACAGCACCAATAAGCGCAGCACCCATCATGTGCAAGCCCTCTCTGCTTTCCACATGGCATTCGTACCAGGAATAAGGTCCTTCCAAAGGTTGATGTGAATTGATATCGAGATAATTATATCCATCTACCGTTTTTGATTGATGCACAGCAATACCGTTTGACCCGGTAGGAAGTTCACTTACATTTAACGGAGGCAATTTATCCTCGAACATTTTGGGCAAGGTTTCCTGTATAGCCGACATAAAACATCCTCCCAGAATATATCCGGCTGCATAATCATATTCGTTTAGTGGAAAAACTTTTTTGAGCAATATTTCTTCTGGATGTAGTTCGGCATACCGGTTCACCGACATGCAGGCAGCTTTTAAGATCCTTTTGAATTTAGGTGAAAAGGCGGAATCGTAATTGGCCCGAACGGTTTCAGGTATCCGAAGGAATTGAACAATATAATCGGTCGTTGCTCCTTCTACTCCCTTATATTCCCCATTACGACACTTGGAAAGAAAGAGCGCCTCCTGCATGGATTTAAAATCATCTTCACACATGGCGAACATGAGTCCATAAACAGCTTCCTCATCTGTTGGTGCATATACATGCGGAACTCCAAAATTGTCACGAATGATCTCAATGGAATCTTTTCTGATAAGCACTTCCTCCTGAAGTACATACTGGGCAGACAAACGGGCGAAGGCGGTTAGGGTGAAAATAGCGATGCAGGCCTTTTTCATGATCTTGAAATGGTTGTTGAGTTATTAAAATTTGTTAGTGGATGAGACAAAAGTAGTATGCATGCTGAATAATGAAAACTAAATTTGTAATTTTATGAAAATTTAAAGGTTAGTATATGTCCACCCCTGTTGCTTCGAATAGAAAAGTTGATCTCCTGCTTGCGGAATATGGATCGAGCCATCTGAACAAAGTGAATAAAAGCATTCACTGGGTCTGTGTTCCGATTATTTTCTTCAGCATTTTTGGTTTGGTAAGATCTATTCCAACACCAGCTGCATTTGATCAGGTACCCTATCTGAGTTGGGCTTCGATCTTATTGGTTTTAGCATTGATATACTATATTACGCTGAGTTTACCGCTTACACTCGGCTTCATTTTATTTGGATCTATTGTGGCCATTGGGAATGAATATTTCTTTTCACAGGGAAGAATGTATTTGCTCATTGTTTCTATCCTCACCTTTGTATTGGCATGGATAGGTCAGTTCATAGGTCATGGCGTTGAGGGGAAAAAACCTTCCTTCCTGAAAGATCTGCAGTTTCTTTTGGTTGGCCCGGCATGGCTCATGCATTTTATCTATAAAAAAATTGGAATACGATATTAACCTCATCCATCATGCAAACCACCACTCAGCAAATCAATATTACCAGTCTTGTTGAAAAACAACGATCTTTTTTTAAGTCAGGCATTACCAAAGACGTCAATTGGAGGATCAAGCAAATAAAAAAGCTGATCGATCTAATCGGAAAAAATGAAGAGAAAATTTGTGATGCTTTAAAAAAAGATTTGAATAAACCCTCTTATGAGTCATTATCTCTTGAATTAGGACCCATTTTCGCCGACACTTCATATATTTTAAAGCATTTAAAAGACTGGGCGATAACAGAAGAAGTAGAAACCTCGCTTTTCCATCTACCTGGCAGTAGTAAAATCTATAAGGAACCATTTGGAAATGTTTTGCTGATCTCTCCGTGGAATTATCCATTGTTACTTACTATTTCACCTTTGGTTGGTGCTATGAGTGCAGGGAATTGTGTTCTGATCAAACCATCCGAACATTCGCCAGCAACATCAAAACTAATGGAAGAACTTATCAACCAGAATTTTGATGAAGGATACATTCGTGTGGTGCAGGGCGAGGCGGAAGTAACAACAGACATTCTTTCAAATAGATGGGACTATATATTTTTTACTGGCGGAACAGAGATTGGAAGGATCGTCTACCAGGCAGCCGCAAAACATCTTACACCTGTAACCTTAGAATTGGGAGGGAAAAGTCCTTGCGTAGTAGATAAAAATGTTTATGTAAACCTTGCCGCAAAAAGAATTGCCTGGGGGAAAATCGTGAATAGTGGCCAAACCTGCATTGCACCTGATTATTTATTTGTACACGAGGAAGTGAAGAATAAATTAATAGATGCACTTAAAAAACAAATAAAAATTAGTTATGGTGATACGCCTATTGATCATCCTGACTATTGTAAAATCATCAATCAACGCCAGTACGATCGACTGAAAGGATATTTAAATACCGGAGAATTGGTTGCAGGTGGTAGGTTTAATGATGAAAAGTTAATGATAGAACCAACCATTTTGTTGAATCCACCAACAGACAGTAAAGTAATGACTGAAGAAATTTTCGGACCAATTTTACCTGTATTTGTTTATAAAGATATTGATGAGGTGATCAACTTTATTAATGAACGGGAAAAGCCCTTGTCGTCGTATATATTTTCAAACAACGCCAGGCTCAGAGAAAAATTTCTTACCTCCACTTCCTCTGGAGGATCTTGCGTGAATGATACCGTTTTACACATCAGCTCTAGTACCATGGCCTTTGGAGGTGTAGGTGAAAGCGGAATAGGGGCTTATCACGGTAAATTTAGCTTCGATACTTTTTCACATCATAAATCTGTGATGCATAGGAGACCTCATTTGCTGGATCCATATTTAAGGTATGCCCCGTATTCTCCGAAGAAAATCGGGCTTATGAGATTCTTTTTGAAGAAGTTTTTATAATGGATCGAGTTGTTCAACTAAGAGAAATGCTCATGGAGGATCCAAATGATCCTTTTTTGCATTATGCGTTGGGGTTGGAATTGGCGAAGAAAAAAAACTATCAGGAAGCAATGGCTTCTTTTCTCCAAACCATTAAGCTGGATGAAAACTATCTGGCGGCTTATTATCAATTGGGAATCATTTATATTGAGATCGATATCGTGGATGTAGCGAGGACTTATATTCAGCGTGGCATTGATAAAGCCGTGCAAAAGAAGGACCTGAAAACCAAAGCCGAGCTGGAAGAGCTCTTGGAGGGCATCGAATAATTGGGTATATTTGGATTTCTTATTAATCCTCTTATGAAGCTCCAATATATTCTGACATTTTTTATTGCATTTTCTTTTATTGGCCTACAAGCTCAGGTAACAACTGAAACAGATTCGGTTTCAGCGAGTGAAGGTGAAGATGTTTTCACATTTGTAGAACAGCAACCTCAATATCCCGGGGGTGACGACGCTTTTTTTAAATTCCTGGATAAAAATATGAAGTATCCCACGGAAGCCCGCGAAAAAGGAATCCAGGGAACTGTATGGCTGCGTTTTGTGATCGGTAAAGAGGGGAAAATTTCTGAGGTAACTGTTGTACGCGGAATCGGTGGCGGTTGTGATGAGGAAGCCAAAAGAGTAGTAGAACACATGCCCAATTGGATTCCAGGGACACAGAGCGGAAAACCTGTTGCTGTTAGATACAATTTCCCTATTAAGTTTTCGATGAATTGAATTCACTTTTTATGAAAAAGATATTTTTTATTGTTTTTGCTTTTAACAGTCTGCAAGCTCAAATCACAACCGAAATCGATACTGTTTCCGCCAATGAGGGTGATGGTGTTTTAATGTTTGTTGAAGAGCAACCCAGTTTTCCTGGAGGTGAAGCCGCCTTTTCCAAATTTCTGGATAAAAATCTGGAGTATCCAAAGGAGGCCAGAAAGAATAAAATTGAAGGGACCGTATGGCTGTCTTTTATAATCGATAAGGAGGGAAAGATCTCCAATGTGACTGTTCAACGCGGAATAGGTGGAGGTTGTGATGAAGAGGCCAAAAGAGTAATTGAAATGATGCCTCCCTGGATACCAGGGAAAGCAAATGGAAAACCCGTGAAGCTCAAATACAATTTCCCTATTAAATTCTCACTTCGGTAAATATAATTGCATGAAAAAGATCATTACACTTTCCGTTTTTATTTTTCTCGGAAATCTTTATGCCCAGGTAATGGGAAGAGTTGACAGCGTTGCTGTTACCGAGTCATCAGGTGAAGTACTTATGTATGCTGAACAAATGCCGGAATTTCCGGGAGGCGAAGAAGGTGTCTGGAAATTTTTAGGTGATAATTTGAATTACCCTGATAAAGCAAGGAATAAAGGTATTGAGGGAAAAGTATGGACAAGCTTTGTTATCGATAAAAACGGTGTTGTTAAGGACATAGAAATTGTTTCGGGCATTGGGGGTGGATGCGACGAGGAAGCGCTCAGAGTTTTGAAATTAATGCCTGCCTGGAAACCGGGTATTCAAAATGGTATTCCGGTGAATGTAAAATTCAGGTTTCCTATCAACTTTGCGTTAAGATAGTAATATGAAAATATATTTTTTAGTTCCGTTGTTTTTCTTGCTTGCGTTTACATGTGTATCTGCTCAAGTAGAACATGCCGATTCTCTCAATCGGTCTTTTGAGTCAAACAACGAAATTTTTACGGTGGTTGAAGAAGCTCCCTTTTTTCCGGGTGGTGAATCTGCATGGCTTGAATTTCTGGGTGATAATTTGCAATATCCGGTGATAGCCAGAGAGAGTGGTGTTCAGGGAAAAGTATGGGCTTCTTTTGTGGTAGACAAATTTGGGAAAGTTTCAAATATCCGCATTGAACGTGGAATTGGCGGAGGTTGCGATGAAGAGGTACTGCGGGTCCTCAAATTAATGCCTCGATGGAACCCGGGTAAGATCAATGGAAAAATGGTCAGCTCCATGTTTAGGCTTCCCATCAATTTTAAATTGAATTGATGAGATGAAAAAGATTTTATCTATCTGTGTTATTATTTTTTTGATTCAAAATGAATCCATAGCTCAGGTTGAAACCACCGACTCCAACGGAGTTGTCCATATAGAAGTTATGCCAGAATATCGCGGTGGGGAAGAAGCATTCGTAAAATTTCTTGATTCAAATCTTACATACCCGCTACTCGCCAAGGAACAGGGCATTCAAGGAACGGTTTGGATGTCCTTCAGCATTGATTCAACCGGAAAAGTAGTGGATGCTATGGTCAAAAGAGGCATCGGTGGTGGATGTGATGAAGAAGCTCTGAGGGTTGTGGAATTAATGCCTGACTGGATCCCTGGAACAGTAGATGGGAGACCTGTGAAGGCCAAATACATGTTCCCTATAAATTTTAAGTTTATCGATGATGGTCCTCCGATCAAGAAAAAGAAGAAGAAAACTAATTAATTACATTTTTCCGGTTCTCCTTCAGCATCTGTTTCTTTTCCAAACCATACTACGGCATAATTTCCTTTGATCGAAATTCCGATGGCTCCCCATTCATAGGAAGTCCAGATATCCTGATTGAGGATCACATCATTGTGATGTACACTATTCTGCCAAACCTGAAGCGCTAATTCCGGTGTAATATCATCACTGCTTTCGGCCTCAATTTCAAAACCATACCCCTGATAAGTGGTAAGCTCTTTCGGTTTTTCCCACATTCCTTTTGCATTTTTATGATCGGAGGTATAGCAACAGGCTTTCCATGGCCCTTTTTTTGACCAGCTATGTGGGTTACATTCCCCATGTGTAGGTTGGTTCACCTCCAGATCCCAGGCATGCTGATGGGCAACATAAGATAAAGATTTGGACAAGGGGATCTTTGGCAAATTGTTTTCGGCCCGATAACTCATGATGAGATCGTATAATTTCATTTCGTCGGCAGTAACACAAACATCCGTGGTTTGAGAAAAAGCTGTCATTGAACAACTCAAAAAAAACAGGACAAAGAAATGCCTACATTTCATATAAAAGTAATTTAAGGTGTGAATAGCAAAAATAGCCCCAAAATTGATCGGATCACCTTCGTGCTAAAATAAAAACTGAAAATTTCATCAAATAGTATGCTCCTGTGAAAAGGAAAAAGGATCATTTCTTTTGAAATGATCCTTTCAACCGGTTCCCCTGCAGCAACAGCCCGAATACCTCAGGGGTTTGGTATAATATACTTGATTAATAAGACGGATCATTCGAAAATTCCGCTTCACCGATGTAGAAGCCAGTTTCATCAAGGGAATGACCAGACAATATCTGATAATTATTATTATCCGCATCCATGTACAGGTTTAATCTTAATCTATTATAGGTCCACTCAAGCCCCTCCGGCAACTGATCCTCACTGATAATACTCGTCATCCGGATGGTTAACTGGTCCATGGATTCGTCATAATTACCGCTTATATAACAAACCGATGTATAGATGGTTCCACTTATGTTGACCTGAGATAAAAATTTTCCGGTAAGTGTACTGTTATAAGCATCAAAATCCATGTTATACATTTCATAGTTCATATATAAATATCCACTTTGAAAAAGATCAGTACGGGATTCATAACGACCTTTCCAGGTTGTTTCTAACATTGATTCAACACTCGTACAAAAAGAATTTACTAAGTTAAAGGCAACAAAAAATACGGTTAAACTAATTTTGATTTTCATTTTTTTGTTTGTTTTAATTGTTCGACAAGAGTACTTACACGCCAGATCAAAAACGGTTGTACCTACTTATAGGTAAAGAACTCAAAGGTGAAAACCATGCACCTCATCCCCATCCGAATGGAAGCTTTCGGTTGTAGACGACTGGCTCTTTTTTGATGAATCTTTATCCGGGGTATCCATCTTAAGGGCAAAGCAAAAAATAGCCATACTAAAAATGGCAAAAAGCAGGTACAAGGATTTTTTAGAATTCATGATCTTTTTTATTGGTTCGACATCTATTATTACACCCAGCCGCTACCGGTCGGCTTACCCAGATATAGGTATTCTACCAACCGCAGAGCACCAATTATCTGTCTATTGGGTTTAAAAACTTTTTCTATCTTTGGACTATGTCAGATGTGACTCAGGAAAAAACTTCGATCCCTGCGGAGGAAACGTCGGTCTTAGACAAAAGACGACCTCTCATCTACACTTTTCTGTTGATCTTCCAAATCTTAAGCCTCGTTTCCAATATTGTTATCATTCCCGCATCTAAAGATTCGAATACCGCCATATCATTCGATACGGCCAATCTGATCAATCTTATCTTTGCATTACTCCTTACGGCGGCTAACCTGGTTTTTTTATGGTATTTTATCAAAAAACGAATTATTTTCTGGATCACGGCTGTTTTATTTTTTATTTCCATTGCACTTAGTTTTATCAGCGCTGTTTTTGATCTGCATGCAACCAACTTTCCTGCCTTCAGGTTATTGTTTGGCATTACGACATTCGTTAGTATTGCTGTTATCTGTTTTACCTTTTTTATTGCAGTTCGGGACATTTTCGGCGAAAAACTCAAAATAGGCTCTGCTTTGCTGGGAGCTGCGAATATTTATTTGTTGATCGGATCAGGTTTTGCTTTTGTATATGGTTTTATTAATATCATGATGCCAGGTTGTATGGTTCCCATTGCAGAAATGAATAATCTATTCAACACCTGCGTGATCAACAGCACCTATATTTTGGGTGGAATGGATCTACCCGATAATAATTATGCTGGTGCGGTTAAAAACCTCATGATGTTCGAATCGATCTTCGCCCATTTATTTGCGGTGTTTATCGTGGGCAGATTATTGGCGAAATAAATTCCTGGCCCAGAGGGTCAAGCAAAAAAGCCCCATCCATTGCTGAATGAGGCTTCTCATAGATAATCAGGAAAGGGTTAGGCGTTATCGTTGATCAGGAAAAAACCATTGTAGAAACCAATTTCAAAAAGTGGATTTCCAAATTCATCAATGGTGAAACCATTCATAAAATACATACAATTTTCTTCATCATAAGCGAACAGGTCTGCCTGCATGTTATGATGAGCCCAGGTTATTTCATATGGAAGCTGATCTTCGCAAACCAAAGTTCCCATTTCAATAAAGATCTGCTGAACGTTCACCTGATAGGTAGCTTTGAAATTTACGGTTGAATAATAGTTGATACCATCAATCTCCACCGAAGATCTTTTCTTACCGGTAAAGGTAAAGCTCACTGCATCAAAATGAATATCGGTTAATTCATATCCGATCAGGACATAATCACCTTCCTCATTATAGACCTGTATTCCTGAACCGGTCCATGTGGTTTCGATGATCTTCTTTGGATTAAAGAAGGCAAAAGAATTACTTACAAAAGTAAAAGCTGTAAAAGCAAGTGCAAAAATGATTTTCGTTTTCATGTTTTTTTTGTTTGTTTAAATTGTTCGACATGAATAGATACACGCCAAAAGGAAAACGATTCTACCTAGAAGTAGGTAATTAGAAGGTTTAGAACCTGGATTGTCCACAAAACCGGAATCCGAACAATGACCTGAGGCTTTTTAAATTTTCAGATTCCAGGGGATTCTTGCTGCACCGGAGGCAGTCAAGCTTTCTCAATTTAAAAAGATCTTCGGATATAAACACGAACTGGTTGGAATCAACATCAAGTTCCGTTAATTCCTGCAGGTTAACGATCTCGTCTGGTAAGGCTGTAAGCTGATTACTTTTCAGTAAAAGTTGCTTTAAATTTTTTAACCTTCCTATCGATGGGGGTAATGAAGTTATTTTGTTTTCTTTTAAATTAAGTAACTCCAGGTTTTCCAATACATAAATACTATCTGAAATATTCGTTAATAGATTTTTTCCAAGAACAAGTGATTTCAGGTTGGTAAGTTGTAATACTGCTGTGGGAAATACTTTGAATTGATTACCCCATAGACCCAACAATTCCAGATTCGTAAGTTGACCAATGTCGTTAGGAATGACTTTAAGGCCGCTAGTCTGGATGAAAAGCTCCTTTAGATTCTTCAGCTTCCAGATGGCATCGGGCAGCAACAATCTTCCTGATCCCCCCAGATGTAACTCTTCCAGGTTTTGCAGATTACCAATTTCCGTTGGTAATGAACCCAGCGGATTTTCCATAAGATTAAGAATTTTCAGACTAGTCAAACCGCCTATGCCCACCGGAATATTTTCCAACTTGTTATCGTAGATGTCTAGACGCTCCAGATTTTTTAACTGACCTATTTCCTCCGGAAGTTGTTCAAGTCCACTGAAGGTGATATACAGTTTTTTTAAAGCAACCAGATTCCCAATTTCCTTAGGAAGCGTCTTCAGATTTTTACAATAACCCAAAGAAAGCTCTTCAAGATTCACGAGATTCCCAATTTCCGGAGGCAGCGAAGAAAAATATCCTTCTGATAAATTAAGTTCCTTCAATTGTTTTAATTCTCCAATTTCCGGCGGAACAGCCTTAAATTGGGCATAGCTCAGATCAAGACTTATCAGATTTTTCATCTCTCCTATGATTGACGGAATGGAGGAAAATCGGTTCCTCGAGAGATTCAGGTATTGAAGATTCTTTAACAATGCAAGTTCAGGTGGAAGTAATCTTATTCCACACTCTGATAAATCCAGCTCCTGTAAATTCCTGAATGAAAACAGCGCGATAGGAATATCCGTTCTGCGCTCATGGGGTTGGTTGAAGTCGATCCGATAAACGGTATCCCTGTTTTTTGCCTTCAGCGCATCTTCGTAAGTCAACAATGGATGTTTGAAGAGTTCAGAAGAATCCAGCAATGCCGATTGACCAAACGAAAAACTATTGTAAACAATTGCGATCGAACATACAAACCAATATTTCATCTTGCCCTTCATTGCAATAAAAATACGAATTTTGATCGAACTACCGCCCCATAGCGGGGTGAAAGGGAAGGATAAAACGTAACGGCTCTTACGTAGGCCGATCCCGGAGGAATCGTCATTCGTCACTCGTCACTCGTCAATGAATATTAAAAAAAAGTCCCGATAAGAGGCCGGGACTTTTAAATTTAAAATCTAATATATCTTAATAACGATATGAATCCGCCTTAAACGGGCCTTCCACTTTCACACCAATATAATCAGCTTGCTCTTTGGTTAAGGTCTCCAGTTCAACACCAATTTTGGCCAAATGAAGTTTTGCCACTTTCTCATCTAAATGTTTTGGCAATACATATACTTCATTTTTATAATTGGTAGAATTTTTCCACAATTCTATTTGCGCCAACGTCTGGTTCGAAAATGAATTACTCATTACAAAACTTGGATGTCCTGTAGCACAACCCAGATTCACCAAACGACCTTCAGCCAGGATGATGATCTCATTTCCTTCTACATTATAAATATCCACCTGTGGTTTTACTGTGTTTTTGGTGGTACCATAGTTTTTATTCAACCAGGCCATATCAATTTCATTGTCGAAGTGACCAATATTACAAACGATGGCTTTATCCTTCATGGCTTTAAAATGCTCCCCACGGATAATATCTTTATTACCGGTGGCGGTTACAATAATATCAGCACGTTTTACGGCATTTGCCATTGGTTTTACTTCATAACCATCCATCGCAGCCTGTAAAGCACAGATCGGATCGATCTCAGTTACAATTACACGAGCACCTGCACCGCGTAAAGATGCTGCAGAACCTTTTCCCACATCACCATAACCTGCAACAACAGCCACTTTACCGGCCATCATTACATCCGTTGCACGGCGAATAGCATCTACCAACGATTCTTTACAACCATATTTATTATCGAATTTCGATTTGGTAACCGAATCATTTACATTGATCGCAGGCATTACCAACGTTCCGTTCTTCATTCTTTCCTGCAGGCGGTGTACACCTGTTGTCGTTTCTTCTGAAAGACCTTTGATGTTTTTTGTTAACTCCGGAAATTTATCGAATACCATGTTGGTTAAATCACCCCCATCGTCAAGGATCATGTTCAAAGGTTGTTCATCTTTAAATGCAAACAACGTTTGCTCAATACACCAGTCGAATTCTTCGGCATTCATACCTTTCCATGCATACACCGGAATTCCTGCAGCAGCAATCGCAGCCGCCGCATGATCCTGTGTTGAAAATATATTACACGAACTCCAGCTAACTTCAGCCCCCAGTTCAGTTAATGTTTCAATTAATACGGCAGTTTGAATGGTCATGTGCAAACAACCGGCAATTCTGGCGCCTTTTAAAGGTTGTTCTTTGCGATATTCATCGCGGATGGCCATAAGTCCCGGCATTTCGGCCTCTGCCAGTTTAATTTCTTTACGTCCCCATTCAGCAAGGGATATGTCTTTTACTTTATAGCTCACAGCTTTTGTTGTTTCAGTTGACATTAGAATGTTCGATTTTGGGGCAAATTTAGGGAATTAGGAGGGATTTTACAAGGATTATTATGGCGACCATATATTGAATAAAAATGGCAAATAGGACGCCACCCGCCTCCCCTGCAAGCCTCCACCAGAGCCTCGTCGGGTCCCTATGCTCCAGGCTCGCAGTTTGCTCGGCCCGCGAGCTGCGCTCGGGGCTAAACCCTTCGCAGCGGTGGCGCAATTGTGGTTAAAAATAAAGGTTAAATAGATAAAAATCCATTGAACCATTTCATGTTACTATGTGTATATTTACTCAACCACAATCAACTGCGTCATGAAGTTCATGTTTGTCCTGCTACTGCTTTCCTGCAATTCTTCCTATAAGTCTATTCCCGCAGCCATGCCGGCTGATTTTAAAATTGAATATCATTATGATGGAGGTATGATGAATACCAGCAGGACCATTATAATACAAAGTGGTGCCTGTTCCGATAAAGGAACCGATGAAGGCACTCCTTACGAATATGAATGGAACAATGAAGACCTACCAGGATTGGAAAATCTCTATACTGAATTAAAAAAACTCAAAGCCTTTACTTTAAAATCCAAAAACGAAGGGGAAGTATATGATCGTGGAGGTGAAAGTATGCGGTTTACGATCAATAAAAAGGATTATAATGTAAGTGATAGTCAATCCAATTTTATTATAAAGAGTGATGCAGAAGAATTTAACAAGGCTATCGAACTTATTTTAGCGTATACCAAAGCTCATCGCATTAAAAAAACATATTCAATGAAAGATTTTCCGGAAAAAATGCCGGATGATTTCACCATTGAGTATGTATACAATGCAGGCGATGGAGATAGAACGGTATATCTTACCAAAACCAATTGTATTGATCAGGGCCTTCTCGATCAAAAAGCATTCAACTATGCATGGAAAAATACCACCATGCCCGAATTTGAAACACTTTATTCGGAACTTCGAAAACTCAATGCATTCGGATTACAATCCGAAGAATTTGCCAATGAAGGTGATAAAATTGATGAACGCATCAAGTATAGTGTTAATGGGAAATATTATGCCGTGAGTAATTGGGGAAATCATTTTATCACTCAACAGGACAAACCTTCATTTACCGAATCGGTGCAACTCATCTTATCATACAGTTTAAAAAACAGTAGGAATTAAATCTTTAAAACCAACACAAGTGAAAACAACACATATATTTCTTGGGATTGCTGGAATTTCTGCAACCCTTGTATTCCAAAGCTGTAATCAGGTATCGTTTCCTGAAAAAGCGCCGGCTGACTTTAAGATCCAATATACCTTGAGTGATGGAAATGTGGAAGACGATCGAACCATTATAATTCAAATGGGCGAATGCTCGGATAAAGGCAGACATAAAGGTGAGAACTTTTTATTTACCTGGAACCAAACAGATTTGAATGAACTCCAGAATTTATATACGGAACTCAAAAAAATACATGCATTCACCTTGGAATCAAAGGATGTAGCTAGTTCGGATAATCGCCGCATTGAAAACATCCGTTATGTGCTCAACAAAAAAGACTATACTGTTGGGGAGGACAAATCAAAAGTTGTTAAGCTGGAGTACGAAAGGAATTTCCATCTTTCTATTGAACTCATTACAAAATTTTCTGAATCTCATCGAATGGCGATTGAACCAACAGCGGAGAAAGACTCAAATCTGGCTCCCACCGATATGGGAACCCATGTAGCCAATACACCCATGATAGTCAAAAAATCATCGGATAATATGGGAGAAAGCGATGAGTCAGTAACCAATCAATCTACCACTATTCCAGCCAAAATGTCGAAAGATTTTAAGATCATGTATGAAATGAGTGGCGGTATTTCAGGTACCTATAGAAATTTATTGATTCAATTCGGTAGTTGCACCGATGAAGGCAAAAGATCAGGTGAGGCCAAGTATTCAAATACTTGGATCAATAAGGATATTAAGGAATACGAAGAACTTTATAATCAACTATACAAGATCGATGCCTTTACATTGAGTTATACCACCAAAGAAACGGTTAATGACCGGGGTGGCGAAAGGATCATGTTCACCATTAATAAAACCCAATACCAGGTAAGTGATAAAGACAACGATTATATAAAACCAGGAGATAAAAATGCTTTCAAAAAAGCAGTAGGTTTCATTTTAGCCTTTGCCGATAAGAATGATTGATATGAAAAACCAGCTTTCATTTTTTTTAAGCATTTGTTTGATATTTTTGCTCAGTAGCTGTTATTCAGCCCCCAAAGAAATGCCGGATGACTTTACAATCAGCTATCAGTTCAGTGGCGGTATGTCACCTACCTATAAAACCATCACCATTAAAATAGGAGAATGTAAATTTAAGTCGAGAATGAACGATGATGATCAGCCATTGGAATATAGTTTTCAGTTGAAACGGGATGATCTTGTGCCATTATATAATGACCTGAGGGCCATCAATGCCTTTACCCTCAAATCAAAAAAACAAAAAGTATATGACCGGGGTGGGGTATCCATCAGCTATACGATCAACAAAAAAATCTTCCATGTTAGCAACAGTGGGATGAGCTTTGTTATTGGTGCACATCAAAAAGCATTTTCGAAGTCTGAATATCTGATCAGCACTTTTGTGGATAAGTATCGCCCATAGTTAGTACCACCCTCTTGGGTTAACCAGGTCAGCTAATACATTTATGCAACTCATCCTGGATGGCGTCGCTTGTAGAAATTTTACTTTTTATTACATGCATTAAAATTAAATTTTATAATTAACTAATTAATTATCAATATATTATTTTATTAATCATTACACCAATAAACTTTCTACTTTTGTGCAACTATATCCTGACCCTGTTACATCTTATTGGATATAAATCAAACTAAACAAATTACAATGAGGACAAAGATCATCTTAACCGGGCTGGTTATTATTTTACCTTGTCGCTTCATATGGAGTCAGGCCAGCGGAATTCAATGGCTTAAAAGCCAGGGAGGAAGCAAAAATGATTTTGTGAACGGTGTTATCGAAGGTAACGACGGCAATTACGTGATCACAGGAACCACCACCTCGGGAGATGGAGATCTAACGGTTTTTGGAAATGATACCTTGAGTAGGAATGCCTGGGTTTACAAAGTAGACAAAAGCACAGGCAACATCATTCCAACTTTTGGTGGAGTATGGGGTGGCGATAACAACGACCAGGTATGGCGATCTACCCAAACTTCCACATGGGAATATCTGGCCATTGGATTTTCAATTATAGGATCAAACATGCCAGCGGCAGCTCATGTAACAGTCAACCACCATGGTGCTCCCCTCAAAGAAGATATATACCTCATTCGGTTAGATGAAAATGGTCAAAACCCCGAACATTTTTATTTTGGCGGAACTGGCGATGATTGGGGTGATTTTGTGGTTGAGGCAGATAACGGAAATTACATTATTTGTGGCAGAACGGAGAGTAATGACGGACATCTTGATTTAACCACTGTTTTTGGAGCTGGAAACTCTCTTGATCTATGGATTGCCGAAATCAGCAAATTCCCACCTTATGATACCATTCCCGGTAGAAATCTCCGTCTTGGTGGAACAGGAAAAGAAGATTTTGGCAGCATTGCTAAAACGAACGATGGAGGATACATCGTTTCGTGCAGAACAACCTCCACCGACTATATGGTTGTTGGGAATCATGGCGCTGAAGATATATGGGTGTTGAAATTGGATTCAGCTTTGAACCTTGAATGGTCTAAATGCTATGGAGGAACAGGATCAGATGCAGCCAGACAGATACTTCAGGATGTAGATGGAAATTATATTGTGGCAGGTGGTTCCGATTCCGATGATGGTGATCTCACAACAAATCTAGGAGCAACGGATTATTGGGTATTCAAGATAGATGCAATCACACACGGTATTATGTGGCAAAAAAATCTTGGAGGAAGTACCAATGAAAATGCGCTAAGTGTAGCAGTTGATTCAGATGGAGGATATGTGGTAACAGGAAGAACCTTTTCAAATGATTCAGATATAACCCTCCAATGGGGAATGGGTGATTGCTGGACTGCTAAATTGAATGCCGCGAATCCCGGTGGCCCGCTTGATTGGGTGAGCACCATCGGCGGAACTGAATATGATGGTGGTAATTTTATTATTAGAGCAAGTGATGGTGGATTGGTGGTTGCAGGTGAAGGTAAATCGCCTGATGGTGATATAGGTCTTCTTTGTCCTGGATGTTATCATCCATCCCTCAATCCGAATGCTGAGGAGGCGTTTGTTTTTAAGTACAACGGATCAATGGGTGTTGATCCGGGAGAACCTCTGAACATTGGAGTGAACATTTATCCAAATCCCTTTATTACCAGCACCAGTATTGAATTGTTCGGTGATATTAAAATTAAAAATGCCGAAATGATCATAACTGATCTGTCGGGAAAGATTGTAAAACAAATTTCCGATATCAATAGTTCATGCATTCAGATTCGCAGGGATAACATGTCATCGGGGATATACATGTGCCAATTATTTATGAAAGAAAAACTTATATTTTCAGAAAAGCTCATCCTTCAGTGATCAGTAGATCAACTCTCAACGGGCTGGGGAATAATGCTCTCCGGCCTGTTTTATTGGTAGCAACGGCCTTTGTCATAACAGGACTTTAACATTTCCTAAAATTGTCTAAATGCTGGTTCTATAAGGATATTTCCATATTTTTACCTTCCTAAAATAATTTATCCATGAAAAAGATATTGATATGTTTTCTCGGACTTTCGGCCGTTGCCATTAATGCGCAAACGATTACCAACAAGGAAGGAAGTCTTTACCAGTTCACAAAAGTATATGACATCGAAGCTACTTCGGTAAAGGATCAGAATAAATCCGGAACCTGCTGGAGTTTTTCAACCATGTCATTTTTTGAATCAGAATTAAAGCGAATGGGAAAAGGTGATATGGACCTGAGTGAAATGACGGTTGTAAGAAATGCCTATGTTCAAAAAGCCATCAAATATGTTCGTTTACACGGAACCATCAACTTTGGTCCGGGTGGTGCATTTCATGATCCACTCAACAATATCCGTGATTTCGGAATGATGCCGGAATCTGCTTATCCAAATACCTTGGGTGCAAGCCAGAAGATCGATCACAACGAACTTGATAAAGTACTCAAAGCTTATGTAGATGCTATCGCAAAATCGGAAGGCGAAATTTCTTCTACCTGGCTCCTGGGATACAATGGAATACTGGATGCCTATCTGGGTAAACAACCTGAAAACTTTACTTACAACGGTAAATCATATACCGCCAGAACCTTTAGTGATTATATTGGCATAAAACCAGATGACTATATTGATCTTACTTCTTATACACATCATGCTTTCTATCAAAAATTCATGCTGGAGATCCCTGATAACTGGAGCTGGGATGGAGTATACAATCTGCCTATGGATGAGTGGATGAATGTATTGGAATATGCCTTAAGCAAAGGTTTTACCGTTGCCTGGGGTGCGGATGTAAGTGATAAAGGATTCTCTCATAAAAATGGATTGGCTTTAATGCCGGAAGTGGATTGGGAAACCATGACAAAGAATGATAAAGATTCCGTTTGGCTCAGACCCTGCAAACAAAAAACCATTACACAGGATATGCGTCAGAAGGATTTTGATAACTTTATTACAACCGATGACCACGGAATGCAAATTACCGGGATGTATAAAGATCAAAAAGGGACTAAATGGTTCAAAGTAAAAAACTCATGGGGAACAGGACACGGAAATGAATGTGGTGGATATTTTTATGCATCAGAAAACTATGTAAGACTCCGAACCATGAACTTCCTCGTTCATAAAGACGGCATACCACAGGATATAAAAAATAAACTGAACATCAGATAATAAAAAAGGTCCCTCGCAGGGACCTTTTTTGTTTTAGTACTAATTGCAATTGTATCCGTCAAGTTGATAAAATCCAATGGCATCATTGTAGTCGTCATCACTGCTATAATTATCGCGACATACCTTTACCTCATTGGCTCCATCTTTCTTACAGGCTTTACATTCACATGAGATGGCCATAAAACTAAATCCCAAGGCCACCAATATAATCTTTGCATATGTTTTCATAAATCTATTATTTAAATGTTGATCCCTCAAAATTACTCCACCACAACGCAGCAGACCTTACATTTTAAAGCCGATATTTTACATCATTAAAGGGATTGGGATATTAGTTGCAGCTATATTCACCGAGCTGATACCATCCAAGCGCCTGGTTATAGTCATCCTCCGTTTCATAGTTATCCCGGCAAACCCTTACATCGTTTTCACCTTCTTTTGTACAGACCTTACATCTGCAGGATGCCAGAAAACCAGCCATACCAATAACTACCAGGAATATTTTCAAAGAGATTTTCATCGTTATACGTATTATTTATTGGGAAATTTACGCTGGCACGATGGATATTCGCTTACACAATTCTCAGATGCATGTTAAACAATGATAATTTACACAAAGATGTGCTTCTCACGAAAACAAAAAAGGTCCCTGCATACACAGGGACCTTTTTAATCTTCAATGATGTTTTTGACTATCTGCAGGTATAGTTATACGCTTCATAATAAGCGACCAGATTATCATATTCTGCCTGTGAACCAGTATCCAAACAAATAGTTACTGAGATCTCACTGTCTTTCGTGCATTGTTTACATTGGCAGGAAGCCAGGAATGCTGTTACACCCAATGCTATGATCAAAATTTTGCCGTATTTTTTCATAAAAATGTATTTTGTATGGTTGATTTAAATTATTTGCAAGTATATCCTGCGTTTTCAAATGCACTGATCGTGTTGTTATAATCTGTTTCACTTCCTCCGTCTTTACAAAATTGCTGAGAAGGATCTCCCTGTCTTGTACATGTCTTACATTGACAAGATGCCAGAAAAGCAACTACTCCAAGGCTTAATAAAATGAGTTTTCCGTATTTTTTCATAAAAAGTTGATTTTTAATAGACGTGTAAAGATAAGCAAAATATTTTATACCATCCTAATTCCCATATATCTTATAAACAGGGTATTCCATATAAGATTCCTCGAAATATGGGGACCTTTTATAGATATAATAAAGCTGCTCCCAGCCGTTATTGGCAAAGGCTGTGTCCGAACCCTTCTTTTGTTTAAAATCATACATTAATTGGTCATCACTGTTGAGGATTTCATAGGCCTTGTCTTCCCATACATAATCGCTGAACCATTCCTTTTGCTGAAGCATGCTATCGAAAAAGCCCCAGGTAAAGTACGAGTCAACAGATGCAGGCTCCAGAACAGTCGCTAAAAAATAATCGAATCGGGTACCTGTTTTGATGACAATGTCTCCTTTATAGAATTTTTTCTGCAAATCGATCCAGTTTAATTTTACATTTCTTTTTGTATGGTGGCCCTCATAAGGCGTAGAAGAAGATTCATAGGATATGATCTTATAAGTAGCCACCCTCATCACAGTATCTTTGTCTAAAAAATCCATTGGAGCAGAATTTAGCTTCAGTTTTTCAATGATCACCGACCAGGCTTGCGGTATAATATAGTAGGATGGTTTAGCGGTACTGTCGACACATTTATAATCCCAGTACATGGGGATTCTTTTTGTAAAAGGTTTTAAGGTATCATAATAAAGGCGATCTATTCCGGTAACCAGGCTTTTTTTATATCCGGCTTCATAGCCAAGGAAATCTATCCACGAAACTTTAGATCCGTCTAGCCACCACCGCAGACCAAAGGTTTGTTTGGTACATGTTCGCAAATCTGCCTCTTTTTTTATTTTTTTTAATTCCGTTCCATGCTGATGAATATAGATTGAGGCAAATTTTAAAAATGCCAGAGTCGACGCTACACGTTTTGGAAATGGTTTCAGCATATGCGTTTCGAGCACAAAACCAGGAACGTTAAACAAGGCAGCATATCCTGTGCTATACCTGGGTGAATCATAAAAAGCGACCAATCCACTGTCGGGAACTTCTTCCACCCCATTCACATAAGGGATTACTGGCCAGCCATTCTGCTGCATATAATTTTCTGCAGCCGGTAGGATATTCGAATATAAGTAGCCGCTCATTTGTTTTTCAAGTTTATCTTTCTGGGTAGTAAGCAAGGTAAATGTATACTGGTAATCGGCACCGTTGCTTACATGCGTATCAATAAAAAGATCAGGCTGCAACCATTGGAAGATCTGCACGAAACTTTCCGTATTCTTTGCATCCATTTTTATAAAGTCGCGGTTGAGATCGAGGTTTTTTGAATTTCCCCTGAAGCCGTACGCCTCCGGACCATCCTGATTGGCCCGACTGCAACAGGTACGTCTCAATGAACCATCAATATTATATACCGGAATAATACAAATGCAGGTATTTTTTAGCAACGAATCATTTTTTGACAGGATCCATTCAGATAAAAGTAACGAAGCATCAATTCCATCCGGTTCCCCAGGGTGAATTCCATTCAAAATAAACAGTATGGGGACTTGTCTTTTTTCAATCACTTCCTTTTGGAAATTCTTCCCTCCATACATCACGAAAAGATGGAGTGGTTTTCCAATGTCTGTACCACCCTTTTCATATAAAAAAGCATGTTTGTATTTCTTGTCTAAAAGCTGATAGTATTGGATGGTCTCATCATAGGTAAAGCTCTTATTCTGTTGGTATTGCAGGGGTACGATCTGGGCTGTGAGTCTCTGTGAATAAAGACTTAAAACTAATAAAAACAGAGCACATATTTTCCGTATTATTGCATACATCATTTGAAAAAAAAGTTATGGAAATTAAAGGCAAGTTACAAATAATATTAGCTGTAACCGAAGGGACCGGAAAAAATGGCCCATGGAAAAAACAGGATTTTGTGATCGAGACGTTTGACAACTTCCCAAAAAAGATCTGTATGAACGTGTGGCAGGATAAAGTCGACGAATTGAAAAAATATAAGATCGGTGATGTGATCACTTGTTCGCTTGACATTAGCAGCAGGGAATATAATGGAAGATGGTATACTGATATCCGTGCCTGGAGAATTCAGGCAGGAGAAGGAAGTGGTACCACTCAAAATCAAAACAGCGAATATGTTCCTTTTTCTAACGCAAACAGTGAACCAGGTGTAGTTACTGATAATGGCGTCGGCAACAACAATAGCAACAGCAACTGGGAAGGCGATCTTCCGTTTTAAGAACTCAATATTATTTGGAATGAAACATGGGGTGTATTCACTCCATGTTTTTTTTGACCTTAAGCCCTACTTATATTTTCTCTTTCTTATAATCGAATATGCCAGGATCACAGAGATCACACCAGCTATCCACAAACCCGTTAATGAAAAATAATTGAGACCAACTGAACTCATCAGATGATTTGGGAATTGAACGGTCGCCATGATCGAACTGGCAATGAGCAAGGCAACAATCACCAACGTCAGGGATATCCTGTTGGTGATGCTATCCATTTTCTTGAGCAGATACCCATATCCCTGGTGTTCTACTTCAAAACGTAGTTTTCCTTTGCGAATGGATTGCATGATCTGTTTTACCTCATAAGGCAAGGAAGTGAACAAAGAGGCCACAGTATTGAACCTCGCATTCAGATCATAATAAATATTTTTTGGTTTTAACCTTTCCTGCATCACCTTCGCTCCCCATGGCTTGATAAAATCATAGGTGCGGAAATTCGGATGCATGATCTTTCCAATCCCTTCGAGAATAGCCAATGCACGGAAGATAATATAAATATCACCCGGAACCTTCAACTGATAATCGAGCATGATCTTTTGCAAACGGGTGATCATCTCGGCAATACTGGCCTCACTTACATCGAGATTGGCATAATCCAGAATGAGTTCCTGGATATCATATTCAAAGGCACGGGTATCCGTAATATTTTCTTCAATCGCCAGTTTCCGTAAGGCTTCGGCCGCTGCTCTGGCATCCTGCTGAGCAATGGAAATAAATACCATCGAGAAATTATATTTATCCCTACGCATGAGATGACCTACCATCCCGAAATCAAGCAATACGATCTTTCCTTTACGATTGACTAATACATTTCCGGGATGTGGATCAGCATGAAAAGACCCCTTTTCGAAGATCATTTCCAGGTAAATACCCATCCCCTGCTCCACCAGCTTTTGTGGGTTCAATCCCCATTCCTTCAATTGGGTTACATTGGTGATCTTACAGCCATCCGAATATTCCATTGTAAGCATACGACGTGTTGTAAACTCACGATATACTTTTGGAATATATAAGTTTGTATTATGCGCATACATGGCCCTGAACTTATGGATATTTCTACCTTCATTGGTATAATCCAGTTCCCGTGTCATGCTTCGTTCAAAAACTTTTACGACGTCGCCTGCATTAAGAACACCTTGTCTTTTTAAATAACGATCTGCACGGCGTACAATATCTGCCAGGATCGTGAGATCTCTTTCAATAGATTCCTGGGCTTCAGGTCGCTGAACTTTTACGACCACCTGATCTCCATTATGTAACTTGGCCATGTGAACCTGACCAATAGAAGCAGAAGCTAATGTAACCGGATTAAATTCGGCGAATATATCTTCCAGTTCGTTACCGGTTTCTTCTTTAATGATCTTTCTTACTTCCTCATAGCTGAAGGGGGGAACATTGTCCTGTAATTTCTCAAATTCCTTGATCAAAGGTTCGGGTAACATGTCGGGACGATTGCTGAGGATCTGGGCCAGTTTGATAAAAGTAGGCCCCAGTTCTTCCACCACCATTCGGATCCTTTCCCAACGGGTAGATTCAAAAACAGGTTTTTCGTTGCGTGACCAGTTGATCCTTCTTTTTTCACTAACAAAATTACGCAAAGTAGAATTAACGACAATATCCTCAAATCCATACTTGATGAGAATGGAAATGATCTCACGGACACGACCTATATTGCGAAATGTTTGTTTGAGCATTGAATTGGTTGGCACTATTAGAAAGCCCGCAAAAATACCAAAATTGTTGAGAGATAGGAAGCGAGGTATTTAAAAAACGTTATGCAGGGCAGAGGTTCGTGAACAAAAAAACCGGATGGATCACTCCACCCGGCTCTTCTCTACATCTGGTTATAATGAAAATTCTTACTTAACAGTTTCTTTAGCTGCCTTTTTCTTGCCTCCCAATTCAGCTTCCAGGTCAGACACTTTTTTCTTCAGGTCTTCCAATTCTTCTTCTTTGGTTTTGTTTTTGAATTTAGAAGTAAATTCTTTCAATTTAGCTTCGGCTTCTTCTTTCTTTACTTTGGCTTTAGCCAGGAATTCGTCTACCATTTTCTTTCCTTCGTCAGCGCTGATCTTTCCTTTTCCAACCAATTCGTTTACTGAGGCTTCAAATTTTTCAGAAGCGCTTGCCATTAAATCTACACCTGCGTGTAAAAAGTTTTTGAATGCTGCGTCAAGTTCCATAATCTTAATTTTAAAGGGTTATTATTTTTATTTGTTTCTACGTTTGATATCTCCCTCCTTTCAAATTCTATGCACAAAATCATATTGGCAGTCCAAAAATTTCACTTTTAAGTTTAAAATATTGATAATCAAGTCAATAAAATTTAACTTATAAGTAAAATTTAAGCCTGACATCCCTGCCAAATGCCTGACAATGCTGACATTTAATGTCCATTTGGCAGAAAAGTTAACTTAAAAGTAAAATAAGGGTAGATTTTATAACTTTGGCAAACAAATCGCTGTATCTCAGCTATGAAAAAGAACATTTTTAAAGGGAACATCCTTAAGAATCTCTTCGAAGAAATGAAGGAGATCGAGAAGGTTCAGATTGAGACCAAGTTCAATCTGGCGAATGCTTTAGAAAGTCTTTTAAAAAATAAAGGGATCTCTAAATCGGAATTTGCGGCTAAAATGGGAAAATCCCCCTCAGAGATCAGCAAGTGGATGAGTGGTAAACATAATTTTACGATCGATACCCTTATGGAAATTGCCCATGCCCTAAAGGTGGACATCGCAGAACTTCTCAAGTTTAAACCGGAACCACTTATCAAGACCAAGGTGACGGTTCATCGCAAAAAGAAGGATGAGCCGAAGAAAGATCAGGGACTGGACGACTTTGAATACATTGACGAATGACGATTTACGAATGACGATTCCGCCGCCGCGGCGGACGGCGGCGGCCTCCGGCAGCCACCTTCAGCAGATATTCTCAAACCAATTTACGGGGAATATTCAACAATCAAAATAAGCGGCGACGTTCGTCTATACCCGAATACTCGTCAATCGTCATTCGTCAATCGTCAATACCCACAATTTCCTGTTGAACCTTCCGTTCATTATAGTGTATCTCAAATACAACATTTAGAATCCAAATTATCCCCTATGAAATACACCTGCCTCTTTATCCTCTATTTCATGTCATCCGCCATTGGTTTTTCACAGCTCAAGCTGGAGAATGACCAGACCCCGGAATTTTATGTAAAAAATATTCTCCTCGGTGATGGCGTTAAAGTACGACGCATAACACATATCGGTATGATCGGTGGACTCGGACAATTCGAAGCAGACTCCGCAGTGCTTGGTGTAAAATCAGGCCTCATACTCACGACGGGTAATACGGATAGTGTAAAAGGCCCCAACTCAAGTGATGGTTATACCAGTTATGGCTATATGCCGGCATCCAAAAAGATCCAGAAGCTTTTAAAAAAAGGCGATAAAGAACTCAACTTTCTCTGCAAAAGAAAAACGGTTGACATTAGTGTGCTTGAATTCGACTTCATGCCGGTAAAAAACAAAGTGGAGTTCAATTATATTTTTGGCTCCGAAGAATATCCCGAATTCGTGGGTAAGGAATTCAATGATGTATTCGGATTCTTTTTAAGTGGCCCGGGTATTAAGGGAAAAGTAAACCTGGCGACTTTACCTGGTAAAAAAACACCGATCACCATTAATACGGTGAACCAGAAAAAAAACAAAAAATATTTTCGCAAAAATCATGTGCAGACCAAAAAAAACAAAGCTTTATTCCAGCAGGTTGAATTTGATGGGTTAACTACTGTTCTCAAAGTACAACACGATGTAATCCCATTTAAACTCTATCATATTAAAATTGCTATTGGGGATGTAACGGATAGCCATTATGATTCCGGTGTATTTTTACAGGCAGGTTCGTTTATTAGTTTTAAAGATGAAAACGGACAATACTATAATGAACTGGTAAAAGCGGAGGAATTGCATTGGAACATCGATAGTATATGGAAACAATACACCATTGTCTATGATACCATTAAGGTGGACAATGATACGGTAGAAGTAATCGACTTTGAAGTATCCAATGTATTTTTTGATTTCAATTCGTCTTCTGTGCCTGATAGTATGACTAACTATCTTGGACTTTTAGCGGATCATTTGAGTAAAAACAAGGAATTGAAAGTTTCTTTGTATGGTTATACGGATAATGTTGGCTCCAAAAAATTCAATTTATCCTTGTCCGAAAAAAGAGCCGTGGCGATTAAAGATTTTCTCATTTTAAAAGGCGTGGCTGCAGAACGCATTACCTATAAAGGCTTAGGCATCGCCGAAGAAAATGCGAATGATAACAGTGAAGAGGCAAGAGCAAAAAAGAGAAGAGTGGAGATTGTGTTGGAATAAGACCACCCATTCATACCTACCTCGTCAAAAACACTTTCTGCATAAAGACCTTTCCATTTTCATTGATCACGGATACCAGATACATTCCGGTAGGTTGATCATTAATTGAAATTTTATGCTGGTTTCGAACATGTGAAATCTTTTTTCCTAAAAGGTCATAGATGTCCACATCAAAATCAGATAAATCGGTTTCTACCGTAATATCGCCATTGGTTGCCGTTGGAAAAACACGAATCCCATTTGCTTCATCATCCTCCAGCCCCAGTGTATCACATGGAGATATGCTTCCGGAAAAATTTGAGTAGTTGTAGGTCATCCCCGGACAGGAGATCAACGAGTCGATCGTTGCATATGAAGTATCCACAAACAAAGTAAAGGTAGGATCATAGACAATTTTTTTAAAGTCATACAATCCAGATGTCGTGGTGTCGATGATTAACTGGGCATTGTTTTGCATATACACGGTTAAATTCGTGCTAAAACCAACCGTCAATCGGGCACTTCCCTCCAGATAGATCGTATCTGGATTATTGTTGTAGTAATAATAAAAGGAATTAAAACAAACATGGTGTGTTGAGCCCGGATGATCATAGCTCGAATCAGTAACTCCAAAAGGAATTATCTGAACATTGGATGGGATCAAAGGTGTACACTGGGCATCAGCCCTGGAAATAAAAGCGAAACAAATACAAAAAAGAAACGGGTAAGTGTATTTCATGGTGGGTGTTTAGACTCAAGATGATCTGGAATGCATTATGGTTGCATATCCCAAATCTACTGACTCAAAAACACCTTCTGCGTAACCATCCGCTTCTTATTATTCAATATACTCACCAGGTACATCCCTGAAGCATTTCCTGCTAAGGATATATTGCTAACATTTTTTGCAACCAGTATTTTTTGTCCGGATAAACTATAGACTTCAATTTCATAATCATCAAATGCCGTTTCGATATTTACGTTTCCTGTAGTTACTGTTGGGTAAATTTTCGTGGCACTCACAATTTCATCCTCCAACCCCATTCCTGTAGTTGGAATATCCGCCGTCCAGATCCCACGACCATGTGTATACACAAATACCTTGAGATCAGTGTTACGAACTTTTACCATGTGTACAGGTACATTTGGAATATCAGTTTCCACTAACCAATTGGTTCCACCATTGCTTGTTGTAAAAACCCCAAAGTCAGTTGCCAATATTATATAATCTTCAGTATACGGACTCACATCCACCCAGTTTACACCCAATCCAACTGGAAGATCTCCCTGTAGAGAAGTCCATGTGGGTGAACCTGTATTTGCATTCGTTACTTTCCAGATCCTTGGTTGGGCAACTACAGATCCAAAGCTGATAAACAATGTTCCATTATTTTTCGGACTCACTGCAATAGAAGTCATCGAACTTCCGATGACCGAAGCAGGAATACTTGCCGCTAAGGAGATCTGGTCACCCGCCACCGAATTAATTCCGCTGGGTACTCTGTATAATTTATTCACACCTCCGCAATAAACGATCGGATCAAGGTTATTAGAAACACCTACCGCATAAATATCCGAAATAGGATCCGTCATGATCTCCCAGGTACCAGTTCCATCAATGGTTCTCCATACCCTGTTTCGTGTAGGGAAATATAATTGTTGTCCGTCCAGTTCATTTATTTCAAATGGATTGATGAACCAGACCGCATCATCGATATCTCCATCGGCATCACCGTCCATTTGATTCAAAGCAATATTAAAATCGGGGTAGGGAGAATGTGCATTGTATGTTTTTTGAATATGTCCATACTGCCAGGATACATATCCTTCCCAGGAAGATTGCTGGTCAACGGAACAAAAAGCACCATCTCCACCAAAAATATGATTTTGGGAAAGTGAACCTGGTTTTCCTGATTGTGTTCCATTATCTTGCGTTCCTCCCCAGAAACGAATACTATCCGGAAAAAAACAACCGGCGTAAAACTGGGTTACATTATAACCATCATTTAATTCATACGACGTGGCTCCAAAAAGCGTAACATCATACCGGTGCACTCCTCCATCATTTCCTACATAATAATAATTCGGATTCATGGGATCAGAAAAACCCACATGATAATCCGCATGTGAATCCCAACCCTGGATCCAGGCTCCTCCCCCATTGAAAGTAATTCCTATATCCACACCACCAATGATAACCTGTTGTGGTAAGTTATCATCCACAAACATCATCATGCAATACCATGGATAAGGCATGTTAATCCCATCAAGTGAGGGATTCATCCGTTGTGTCCAGGATACTCCCTGATCCGTTGATTGCCAGAAAGAATGAATGGCATCACCGCTACCTTCTTCATACATGGCATACACATAATTCGGATTCGTTTTACAATAGGCGATCACCACCCGGTCAAATCCGGAAGCAGGTAATCCTGCACCGATCTGGGTAAATGTTCCGGTATCACCTGTAGCAGAATAATAAATTCCATCATGATGTGCTGCTGCTAAAACACTTCCATCAGGAAAAGTTTCGATATCCGTAATTTCTTTATTGGGTAAAACATTGATGAAGGTATTTCCACCATCCTGGGTTTGCCATAAGCCGAGTGTCCATGTGCCTACAAAAACTTCATTGGTATCCGTCAGCGAATGCGAAATTTTCCAGGTATAGTTAAAGTTATTTCCGGAAGCGGGCAATATACTAAACGTTACACCACCATCCGTTGATTTATAGACACCATTTCCGCCAATACCTGCACTGTTGCCTGCAATTTCTCCATTGCAATAATAAAATACATCATGGTCAAACGGACTTTGTGTAATCGAAGTGATGGTAAGATTGGCCATGTCATCATCCACCGGATTCCAATTCGTTCCACGATTGGTAGAAACCCAGAGTCCACCCGAAACACCACCAGCAAATAAGCGGGATGAATCGGCATAATCCACCCATAAAGCCCGGGTCCTTCCACCCACATTGTTCGGACCTCTTTCTGTTACATTGGTAAACAAGGCACCTGCTCTTAACTGACGCATTTCATCCACCTGATCACTTACCTGTTTATATAATTCAAGATCGATTATGCCTTGAGGATTTTTTTTCATTTCATACCATTGGGCATACCATCCGGGATTACCAGGAATTTCTTCTTCTTCTTTCTCAGAAGATTTGTTGGAAAGCTGATTTTTTACAGCAATAAAGGAGCAAAAACTGATCAGGAGAACCGGGAGTACCCAGGAGAATCTTTTCATAGAAGGAATATAAAAGGCCGTGGAAGGCTGTTATTCAATATAACAAATGTACGAAAAATCCGGGTTTTCAGGTGAACATTATAAGGAGTTTGTCGGGATAACTCACCCGTGAATACTTGCCGCCTTCGGCTTCAAGACTATGTTTCCCGCAGAATTCGCTGAACTCGCTGAAAATACACCAATACTCTTACACCCCTTCGGACGAAAAAATTCGCGGAAGAAATCGCAAGCGATTCCACTTTCTGCGAATTTTTTCGTCCGGAGGTGAAAGCCGAGAGACAATCAGCCGAAGGTTTTCAGCGAGTTCAGCGAATTCTGCGGGAAAGTTACAAGTGCCGCGCCAGCAGCACTGGGAAATCTACGGGAAACATTTACTAAAGCTAAGCCAGCAGCAATAATCAATTAGTCATAAAGTTTTTATATGTTAGTGCAGTAATTCGCATTGATGACCATACAGCCGGACGGAAAAAATCGCAGGAACCAGATCTTAATTATTATCGTAGCATCGCTCGGTTATTTTGTTGACATCTATGATCTTATTCTTTTTAATGTCGTAAAAAAAACCAGTCTCGAATCTCTTGGATTTACAGGTTTAAGAGAAAAAGAACTAGAGATCTTTCTTTTCAATTGCCAGATGGGCGGAATGCTCGTAGGTGGAATTCTCTGGGGGGTCCTCGGGGATAAAAAAGGAAGACTGAAAGTATTGTTTGGATCCATTCTCTTGTATTCACTCGCCAATATTGCCAATGCATATGTATGGGACATAAATTCTTATGCCGTGATCCGTTTTATTGCCGGGGTTGGTCTGGCCGGAGAATTAGGTGCCGGGATTACACTCATCACCGAAATGATGAAAAAAGAAAAACGGGGATATGGTACC
>JANWKQ010000208.1 GCA_025451295.1 Flavobacteriales bacterium
ACTAATCTGTTCAGACTATAATCAAATGTATCTGCCGTTAAGCTGTTATTTACATTTCTGATGGTCACTTTCCCACCAAATTCAAGTTTAAACAAATCCTTAAACGGATGTGTATAATCAGCCTGGGTGGTGGACACCAGGGAAGCCTCTGAACGCAATGTGTTTTGAAGCATGGGATTATAACTGGTATCCGGTTGGTGGAATAAAGTATATGGCTGTTGACGATAATTGGACGTTTCTGCCGTGTTATTATAATTGACATTGGTCGACAAAAAAAGTTCACGCTGCTTATTAAACTTCTTGGTATAATTTAAACCTGCATCTGTGGAATAGCTATGTTCGCTGGTACCGGTTAACCTGTAAATTTCCCGTGTAAGCCAGCCTGCAGAATCCAGGTAATTGTATTTTAAGCTATCCGGAGCGGTTCTGTAATCATAGCTGAATAAATAATTGATGGAAAAACTGGCTTCTTTTTTTAAGCTCCAATCAAAATTTCCACTGATGGTTGGTGCGATGCTGGTGCTGTAACCGTTGTTGTATTGATTGATTGAACTTTGGGGAAAACTATCCGGAGTATTTGTTCTCAAACTAAACCCTTCACTCCATCTTTGATTGTATCTAAAACCAAGTGTATGGCTCATACTGAAATTCTTTACCCTCATATTAAAACTGCCAGACACATTGTATTTATAACCTGAACCAATACCCACTTGTATTTGACCGCTTTTTCCATCAGCCAATTGTTTTTTGGTAACAATGTTGATAATGCCTGTCATTCCTTCAGCGTCAAACTTGGCCGAGGGATTCGTGATAATTTCTATCCGCTCGATATTACTGGCCGGGATTTGCTGAAGTATCTGTGATCTGTTATCCACAGTTAAACCCGAAGTCTTCCCATTGATAAACACCACAAAACTTCCGGTACCCCGGAGGGTGATGGCTCCATCAACATCCACATTGATCGTAGGTACCTGTTTCATTACATCCAGGGCTGATCCACCTGACGCAATACTGTTTTTATCAACGTTAAAGATTTTTCGATCAATGCCAAGCTGAAAGTCGAACTTTTCTGTTTCAACGGTATGCTCTCCGAGATTTTTTGCTTCCGCAGCAATTGAAATAAGTCCCAGATCAAATTTTGTATCCGGTGGTTTTAAAAAAACAGTATCTATAAAAGGGGCATATCCGATGGCGGAAATTTTCATTTCATATCTACCGGGTTTTAGTTGCTCAATGACAAATGCACCGCTATCATTCGAGAGCCCACCGGAAAAATAGGAACTGTCTCTTAAATGCTTTAAATAAACAGAAACAAAAGGTACTGGTTTTTGGTTTTCTATGTCAATTACTTTTCCGCTCAGGGTCATTTCTGGCATTGACATGCCGTCAGGAATCTGCGCATAAGAATTAAGAATAAACAGGGAGGTTATGAAAGCAACCGTTAGTGCATTTTTCATGGCGGCAAAGATAACAATAAGGCCGGGTAGCCGAATCGCGTTAAGGATTCTTTAACCAGATTTAAAATATTCTTATCCCTGGCAATCGGGCCGTAAACGGCCGGGAGATGGGGATATGAAGACCTTATGGTGTCCTTTGGTAGGGAACGGGTGGAGGTAGGGGAATGCCCAAAGATTTTTTTAACTTCGGTATATGGAATTAGAAAGACTCTATGCATTGCTGGATATTACTTCTCTTGATCCACGGGACGATGAGGTAAGGATACTCGGACTGGCAAGAAAAATAAGACAGGTATATGAAAGTACCGATGAATTATTTTTGCCTGCAGCCGTATGCGTATTTCCCAATTGGATAGCTACACTGAAAGAAAATTGTATTGGGTTGCCGGTTGAATTGGTAAGTGTAGTTGGGGGTTTTCCCTTAGGCCAGACTTTTACCCAGGTAAAAATGCTGGAAGCCCATGCGGCCATCGAGAAAGGTGCTACAGAAATAGATATGGTGATCAACCGTGGACTTTTTCTTTCCGGAAAACTGGAGGATTGCGGAATTGAGATCAAACTTTTGAAGGATATTGTTGGTAATCGTATGCTCAAGGTGATCATTGAATCCGGTGAACTGGAGAGTGAACAAAATATTCATGGTGCTGCACTTCTTGCTTTGCATCTGGGTGCAGATTTTGTAAAAACGTCTACCGGAAAATCTACAACGGGGGCCACAACTCAAGGGGTCCAGGCAATTTGTTATGCAATCAGGGACTTTTATGGAGAGACAGGAACAAAAAGAGGGATCAAGATATCGGGCGGAATTTCAACCGGGGAACAGGCCCTCGAATATTGTGAGATCATCGAAACCACCCTGGGACCCGAATGGCTTCGCCCGGAACTCACCCGTTTTGGGGCAAGTAAGCTGGCCAACGATATTCTGATCAAAAAAGGCAGAGAGGATCTGGCTATTTTTTAACTGCGCATATTTGTTAGCATATAAATATTTTTCACCCACATTTGGGATCCCCCGGGCAATAGGTTCACTCTAAATTTTGTTAAACCTGAGAGTGATTGGTATGGTTTTAGCGTAAATACACTATTTTTAAGCATAGTTTAAACAAAATGAAAAGATTTTTTTTGATAGTGGGTCTTTTACTGAGTAGTACCTTTTGGGGATTCTCCCAAACCGAAACCCTTCAATGGCATACACTGGCAGAAGCTACTGAGCTGAATAAAACCACCCCAAAAAAGTTTCTTATCGATATCTATACTGATTGGTGTGGCTGGTGTAAGGTGATGGATAAGAACACCTTTCAGCAATCCAACATTGCGGCTATGATCGACAAGTATTTTTACGCGGTTAAGTTTAATGCGGAAAAAGACGATAGTGTAGCATATAAAGGAAAAACCTATAAGCTCATTGTGGATGTAAATACAAAAAGAGGTTATCATGAACTTACGAACGTTTTAATGAATGGCCAGGCCAGCGGCTATCCTACCATTTGTTATATGGATCAGGAGATGAACATTATTCAGGCTATCTCCGGTTATCAAACGCCGGAACAGATTGAACCGATTCTCCAGTTTTTCGGTGGTGACTCCTATAAAACCACCGATTGGCAAACCTTTACTGCAGGCTTCAAATCAGAGTTGAAATAATCTGAGCTGACCGGAAATTATTCCTACTTTTGTGGTCGAATTCTTACCATGATCAACGAAAAACCGGCGTATCTTGAAAGTCTTGAAAAGGATCTGGGTCTTTTTAAGGAAGCTATTCTGGAGGCATCCAATTCAATTGTAGAGGAAGGAGTGTCGGATTATCCTGTTTTTATCGCTGCCAAAGATTTTTTCCCTGTTGGAGAACTGATCCTTGACAAGGATGAGCTACAAACCACCTGGTCTGTTTATGCCAGCACAACTGAGGATTTGATCAAGGCCGGTATTATCCAGGTGGATAAAGCCCGTTTTTTCATTACGCAGTATAAACCGGTGAAGGAATACATTTGCTTGTTTGTTGTGGCCTCAGAGAAAGAAGCAGGGTTTATTTTTGTTCCTTATTGATATCTATGAACCATTCAAAAAAATATTTGGCTGCCGGTGTTTTTGTATCTAATCTCACTTTTGTTTTTGTAGGGGCATTTTTTTATCCATGGTTTATGAGAATGAGTGAATTAAATCAGGGAATTGCACTGGTCTTAATATTTGTCATCACCATGGTAACCCTATGCTCCGCTATCGCCAGTTATTTCTGGTCTTTTACAACCATTCCGCTCAAAAGTCTCCGATTTTTGGCCGTGGCAAATCATAGCTGGGTGTTGTTTTTCTTTCTGTTTCACCCAAACCTCGGAATGGCTGACAGTAGTATGTCTGACTTTTTAATGTATAATTTCTTCTCTAAGGCAACCCTCGTAATTATCATATTCTGTTCATTATTAGGGTGTTGGTTTGGAAGACGTGTTTTTTACGAGTAGGAATTATACAATTTTATACATATATTCGTTGTATAAAACAGCCCACTTTTAAAACAGCCCTCATGAGTACAGAGACCATTATTCCAGTTCATCAGTTTGATGATGCCGATACACTCGGTATGCCTTTCAAGATTCAGAGTCTCGAATATGTTTCAGGTTATCCAACTAATACCGCTCATCGGCATAATTATTATGAGGTCTTTTTATTTGAGCAGGGTACTGGCGAACATTTAATCGACTTTACCCCTTATTCAATTCAGCCCGGATGCGTACATATTGTTTTTCCCGGACAGATCCATAAGGTAAACCGAAGTCAGGATTCTAAAGGAAAAGTAGTAACCTTTACCGAAAATTTTGTTCTTCCTTCACAGGACCTTATTGATCTTATTAATAATCTGGGAGCGCATAAGGATACAGCGGAGACCATCGTTCTCAATCCGGTTGAATTTTATAAAATCTATAACCTCATTGATCATATCAATAATGAGATCAACGGCTGTAATCTCGATTGTACCCCTGCCATACGATCCTACATTTACATCATTCTTTACAAATATTATCTTCAAAAGGGAATTCAAAAAGACGATCTGAACAATATTTCCGAAGGTAGATTGTTTTCACGGTTCAAAAAATTACTCGAATCAAAATTTAAAGAATGGCATATGCCGGGTCAATATGCCGAAGCATTGAATACGAGCTTGAAAGTATTGAACAATGAATGTACCCACTATTCTGCTAAACATGCAAGCGATATTATTCGTGAAAGAATTATTCTGGAAGCAAAACGTCTTTTGTTTAACACGGATCTGATGAGTAAAGAAATTGCGTACCAGCTTAACTTCGAAGATCCTGCGCATTTCAGTAAATTCTTCAAACAGTATACAGGCCTTTCTGTAAAAGAATACAGAGAAGAATCTCAAAAGCGTTTCCGATAATTTTTTTGCAGCCAGTGAAAAAAAACCACGATGGTTAATCGTGGTTCTCAAATAGTTTATGAATTCAGCTTAAAAGAACTTGAACAATCCCCAACGTTGGGTATTTCCGAGTATCGAATAAATATAAACCTGATTTTTGTTTTCTACAATACTTGTTTTAGGACATAAAACGATTTTCGAATCAGCGCCTTCGAATAAAACATCTTTACCAACTTCACCTTTGCTATTGATCGTTGCCAAAACAGGCACAGTTCCTTTATAGGAGGTTACATATTTAATATCCAAAGGCGTTTGCAGATGAATATTTTTCAAATAGTCATTGTAAATAATAACCACTTTATCATTATAGATGGCGTATGTGTATGATAAGCTAAATCCGGATCCTTCATTTGTGGTGAATTTTGTTTCCTTCTGGCGCTTCATTACCTGGGTTATCCAGCTAACTTTTCGGTCGTTTCCAATTTTAACCACCACCACATTATTGTAGTAGGGAGAATAAATAATTTCAGTATAACCTCTTACTTTACCAGCCTTAGCTGCTGCGAATTTATTCTCTGCTATCAGATAGATGGAGCCGTCATTTGTAAGCTGCAGATCTTTTACTTCAAAATCCCGGATCCCTTCTCCACGACCCATTTTTATGGTCTCTTCGTCATAGAATTTCTCAGCAAATGCTTTGTCAAAGTCCAGCATATGCGTAGAACGGACTTTTTTGCTGTATTCTTCAAGCACAATACAATATGCACCGGTAGCCTCCATGTCTTTTTTATCAGCGAAGAATCCGGAGAAAATAAGCTCATGATTACTTACCTCGAAAGAAATATCGGAAATATGTTTTTTAGGCAAATGAATGTTGGTGCTATTAAATGTACTGTTGGTATCGTTTGGATCAAACTTAAAGGAGAGCAACGAAAATGAATAATTAACCTTTGCGTTGTTCTTTTTCAATCTTTCTTCTTCGGTTTCCTCAAGGACTCTTACCACCAGATAAAGTGTACTATCTTCTATATTGGTTTTATATTGACGGGGCTCAAACTCTTTTCCATTCAGTGGAAATTTTTGTTTTCTCTCCCATTTCTTTTCCAGGTTATAATCGAAGAAATCAAAGATCAGGTATTCGTTGTTGTATTGAATAAATGGTCTTGAATACATCAAAAAGAAACCATCATTCAATGGGGAGCGGATCACAATGAATTTACCAATAACCGTTTTTTCGTGACCCTGGAATATTTGTAATGACTTCAGAGTTCCAACCTTATTCCCTTCTTTATCGAATTGCTGACAATAAGAAGTAAAAGTATATTTTTCGTAGTCTGGCTCTGTAAAAAAGGCAATATAGCCATCCTGGGTTTTGATCACCTCATTAAACTGAAAGGCCCTGGTAACTTTTTGATCTATGGAGTACATGGTTGGGTTATAGATCTCGAAAGATGACTCGGTCTTGAGTTCTGTTTTACTCACCTTATCAACGAAAATTGAGCTAAATCCATACTCTGCCGGACCTGTCCTGGTTGAGAAGATATAACTTTCATTACTGGCAAAGATGCCTGTGTTTACTGACTTTAAATTCAGTTTGGTGGCATCACCCCAGGTAACGTCTGCAAGCTGCGCTGTCAAAAGAGAAGCAGACACCATAGATAGTGCCGCCAGGATCATCAATTTAACTTTCATAGGCAAAAATTCAATGGCGTCAAAGATAGAAGAATCTTAACTTTTAGCAAATCCGCCTTTTATTTGATCTTTTCAACAAAATTTAATAATATTGTAAGTTACGATATCAATGATATTGCCAAACCTTTCAGTTAGATGAAAAGAAGAATACAAAAATTGTTTAAAAAAACCGGTGCTATTGTTTGTTTTTCCGTTCTTTTCTCCATCCATTCCTTCTCCCAGCAAGAGGAGCAGAGTTCTTTGTACATGTTCAATGCGCTGAACTTTAACCCGGCATATGCTGGAAGCAGAGGAAGCCTGAACATTACCGCCATTGGGAGGTTCCAATGGGTGGGCATCAATGGAGCTCCCATGACCCAGTTTCTATCCGTTCATGCACCTATTGCCCGTCAAAACATTGGCCTTGGCCTCAATATTGTGAATGATGTGATCGGGTCCCGCAACCGGACCTCTGTTTATGCTGATTTTGCCTTTTCTATCCGTCTGAACCGGAATAACCACCGCCTCGCCTTTGGGGTAAATGGAGGTGTGGATCTCTGGCAAATGAATGTTGGGAATATGATCATCAATGACCCAACGGATCCATCAGCATCAAACTTTTCCAAGACGGTAGGTAATTTTGGAGGAGGTATCTATTACTATGGACAGCGCCATTATATCGGCTTTTCTGTCCCCAGAATATTAGAAAATGAACTCAATAACCCTAACCAGGCATTAGGGGGTACATCTGCCTCTGCCCGACATTTTTATATCATGGGAG
Organism: Flavobacteriales bacterium; assembly: GCA_025451295.1. Lineage (GTDB taxonomy): Bacteria > Bacteroidota > Bacteroidia > CAIKAF01 > CAIKAF01 > JANWKQ01. The sequence continues at coordinate 7,280 of JANWKQ010000208.1, forward strand.
GTTATGTATTTAATTTGAACAGTGTGGTAAAATTCAAACCATCTACCCTCATCAAACTTACACCCAACGCACCTTTTACATTCGACCTGAATGCCAGCTTTCTTTTATTTGAAAAGATTTGGGCAGGAGCCATGTACAGGTTTAATGAATCAGCTGGATTTAACTTCTCCTATACTTTTGCTGACATGTTTACCATCGGTTATGCATTTGATTTTGCATATAATGATTTAAGATTCAATCAATATGGAAGTCATGAAGTGATGTTACAACTGGATTTACGCAAGAAGCAAAAGAATTATTTATCACCACGGTATTTCAGTTATTTTTAATTGTTGGCATGATGAGACTTTTTTTTAGCATTCTGTTTTTAATATTGGCAGTATCACTGAGCGCCCAGGGGATGAGGAAAAAACTGGCCGATGACTATTTTAACGCATTGGCATACGAATCTGCCGCCCCAATCTATAAAGACCTTGGATCAAACACATTGAAAGGGAAAAGCCAGGATTGGGATGTCGTGAGAAAAGGGGCCCTTTCATATTTTCTGTCACAAAACTATGTTCAGAGTGAAAAGCTTTATTCAGCCATGTTTACTGCGAATCAAACCAATGCAGAAGATAATCACAATTATGCAGAGGTTTTAAGGGTGTTGGGAAAATATGATCAGGCTGCTACGGTAATAAAAGCAATCGCCGTAAGTGATCCGCAGGATGTCTGGGCCCAGAATTATTTAAAAGATAACCAATATTTTTCCGATTTAAAACGCGATAGTGCCACCTATAAAATCAAAAAACTTCCTTTCAGTAAAGGACTGGGAGATTTTGCCCCTATGTTGTATAAGGAGAATATTCTTTTCACTTCTTACAGGCATAATGAGGCCTTTGTCAATCGTGTATTCGGCTGGGATCAAACCTTTTTTGTGAATACTTATATTGCCCGTCCTGATAAAAACGGAGAATATAAATCAGCACAAATCGTAAAAATGGGCGGCTCCAAGGAACTCATTCCACACGACGGACCGTATGCTGTTGATGAGAACCATAGTATAACAATGGTCACAATGAACATTCCCGGGACTTATGGAAAAACTGAAATTGTAAGACTTGGTTTGTTTTTCTCACCCGTAGATGCTAATACATTCCCGAAGGGAACAAATAAGGTGGATCTTCAGCCCTTTCCGTATAACAGTACACAGTATAATGTTGGGCATGCCTGCTTTTCGCCAGATGGTAACACGCTGTACTTTGCTTCTGATATGCCCGGGGGCTTTGGCAAATCGGATATTTATAAATCCACTTATTCCAATGGTTCCTGGGGTAAGCCAGAAAATCTGGGAAGCACAATCAACACAGCTTATGATGAAATGTTCCCTTCTATCTCACATGACGGTGACCTGTTCTATGCCTCAAAAGGACTGGTAGGATTAGGTGGGCTGGATATTTTCATGGCGAGGCATTCGAATGGAAATTTTGAAGAACCAGAAAACCTTGGATATCCTATCAACACCAGTGCTGATGATTTTGCCATCACCCTTACCAAGGAAGGTAACAAAGCCTATTTCTCCAGCAACAGGGGTGATCATTATGATCGAATCTATGAAACCAATATGTATGTCCCTGAGTTCATTCTGAATGGGATCGTCACTGAGAATAATACAAATAAAACACCATTGCCAAATACCGAAGTAGTGATCAAAAATCTCACAACGGGTACGGAAGAAAAAATGATGACCGACAGTACCGGCCATTTCAAGCATAAGCTCCGCAAGAATACCAGCTATGAGGTCACCACACAAAAGGAGGATTATGAATCGCAGGATGTTTATACCGTATCGACTGTTGGGAAAATAAAATCGGAAAATTTTGATGCAACCCTTCAGTTGAAATCTATCAAGGTGAATGTAAAAATTAAGATCATTGATAAAGAAACGAAAAAACCACTGGTGGGTGTTAAGGTGAAATTGAAGGATGATGGTACTGGAAATATTATCGAGTATCAGACAGATAGTGAAGGAAACCTTAGCTTTATTTCCGACAGGAAACATGATTATAGTCTTACCTCTCATTTCCATAGCCATAAAGATGGTACTGGTGCCTTTAATACCAGGGTAGCCAAAGAGGTTGAATTGGTGGAAGCTACTTTTGAAATGGAACAGATCAAGAAGGGGGATGTATTTGTTTTCAATCATATTTTCTATGATTATAACAAGGCTACTCTTCGTGATGAGAGTACAGAGGAACTGGATAAGCTGGCAGGGTTCTTATTAGAAAACCTAAATATCAAAGTGGAACTGAGTGCACATACAGATTCAAGAGGTACCGCTAAAGACAATTTGAATTTATCCCAGAAAAGAGCACAGTCCTGTGTGAATTATCTGATCAAAAAAGGAATTCCGAAGGAAAACATTGTTGCCAAAGGATATGGGGAAGAGAAGTTAGTGAATTCATGTACTGATGGAGTTGAATGTACCGAAGAACAACACCAGGCAAATCGCCGGACGGAGATCAAAGTACTTTCGGTTAAGTAGCTTTTTATATTGGCAAACGATCCCAGATCCATCGTGGAGTTATTTTCATGAAGGCCACAATGATCCACCACCTTTTCAAAACGTATATCACATTTTTCTTTTTTTCGATGCCATCTACCATTTGTTTAGCCGCTTTTTCTATTGTTGTTGCCCAAAACATTTTGCTATCATCTATATGTCCTGTTTTAACGAATCCAGGCCTTATATCGGTGATCTGGATGCCTAGCTTTTCCCGAAAGGACTTCATCCGCAGGCTTTCCACATAATTGAGCAGATAGGCCTTGGTAGCAAAATATGCCGGGAAATCGGGATTGCCTCTGAAGCCGGCCACAGAGGAAATAACGGCAATCTGACCCTTTTTTCTTTTTCTGAAATAATTAAAGGTATACGTAACCAGGTTGGTAAATCCAACCGTATTGGTTTTTATCGTATCCAACTCAATTTCAAAGGTCAGGTCTTTATTTTCAAATCCGTTTCCGGATGAATAGACCAGGAGATCGAGACCACCTAGTTCTTCTATAAGGGCTTTATAACAGGTAAGAGATTGTTCTGTTTGCTGAACATCAAAACACTTGATCACATAGTTGTCGTGATTAGTCTGTTTTATTTCTGTGAGATTTTGCTCTCTCCGACCAGTAATACCAACCAAGTATCCTTTTTTTACCAATAATTCAGCTACCCCTTTTCCTATACCGGATGTAGCCCCAACAACGATTGCTTTCTTCTGATTTTTCATCGGACTGTACTTTTATGTATAAGTAAGTTAGCCCAATTGACACAAAGGAAATTACACTTTACCGGGTTTTTAGATTTTTTTCGAATACCGAAAATTGGTTAAAGACTCGTCAGAGAACACAATATTACTTCTTCAGGTTTTGCTGCTTGAGATTTTTTTCGACACTGAAATAAATTTTCTTTAGCAACTTTGGCTTTTCGGCGTAATAACGCATGCTGCGATTATAGGTAGCAGAATCCGTTTGATGTGTTGCCAGAATTTCCACAAAATATTTTTGTGGCTGATTCGCATAACTTTCAGGAAGCATATCGAGTTTATAGGCGGCATCCGCCAACTGCAGATCAGTAATGATCTCTGTCATTTTCTGAGGAGAAAGCACATCTGCCGGCGGCTTGTTATTACAGGAAAAACTTAAAACAAAAAGGAATAATACAAATATGCGTTTATGCATTAGTATAAACTAAGTTTTTCGCTACCTGCATAATACCCGTCGATATAAATCTCTACTTTATAAGATCCTGCGTTAAATACATCCTGATCCCAGGTGATCGTTTTAGAGAGCTTAGAACCATCGAAGTTAACCGTAACACTTCTCGAATAGGCAACATCATCCCCTTTTTCTGATTTGAATTTCTTTACGCTTTGTCCTGCATCAGCCAATACAAATCCATCAGGATTAACGATCCGGATATAAACCGTATGCTGACCAGTTTGTGCCAGCGGATTATCTTCAATACTGAAATTGATGGATAAACGTTCGGTTTTCTTTGCTTTATCTGTTGTTTTTTCTTTGCCACCACCAGTTACACTCAGGCCATTGATGGTCATACCACCCACTTTCAATTTACTTGCAACATCCACCTTTCCTTTCAGGTCGGCATTCTCAGAAGTGGTTTGGTTAAGCTCAACAGTAAGAGCTGTATTTTCAGTTTTAAGTGCTTTGTTTTCTTCCTGCAGTCTCGCAATTTCCTGTAGATAGAATTCAGTGGTCTTTTTCAACTCAGCAAATCTTTGCTGGAGGATTTGATAGTCCTGATTCTCATTGATCAAATGAGAGATACTTTTCCGTTGATCTTCAATTTTTGCATAGGCAACCTGAAGCAATGAATCCATCTGTTCATTCTCTCCCTTGAATTGTTCAAGTTGGGAAATAGAGGCATTGTATTCGGCTTCCAGACGATCTTTACGGATCGTTAGCGAATCCACCACTAAGTTGGTTTTCTCTTTTTCAACGATGATCTCTTTGGTATGAAAAAATTGATATACATTCCCTGCCACAGATGATAATAGCAACAAGGCCAGGATGCCAATGAGGATATTTTTTGTGGACGATGATTTCTGTTCAGACATGACCGGATAGATTTAATGCAAAGGTAGAGATTTATGAATAAATATGTTGATCTTTATAACGACCTATTATACACGGCAGTATGTTTATAGTTCAATTTGAATGTGAAGAAATATGAAAAGACGACAGGCCATCAAAACCATCGGATTGGCAGGTGCAGCAAGCCTTATACTGCCTAAACTGCTGGCGAAGGATCTTCTTGCTCAGGCCAATTTGGAGTTACTTAAGTTAGATTTTGGTACCGGATTTAAATGGGGGGTTGCAACAGCTGCTTATCAGATAGAAGGTGCCTGGAATGTTGATGGAAAAGGTCCCTCTATCTGGGATAACTTTTCCCATAAAAAAGGGAAAATAAGGAACAATGAAACTGGGGATATCGCTTGTGATTTCTATCATACCTATGCCGAGGATCTTGATCTGGTCAACCAGATGAACATGGATGTATTTCGCTTTTCTATCGCTTGGAGCCGAATACTACCCAATGGCACGGGATTGATCAATCAGAAGGGAATTGATTTCTATAACCGGGTTATTGATACTGCGCTGGAAAAAGGGATAGAACCCTGGCTAACATTATACCATTGGGACCTTCCTCAGACACTAGAAGATAAAGGCGGCTGGGCCAACCGGGATGTGATCAATTGGTTTAGCGAATATGTTTCGTTGGTTGCAAACTCATTTGGTGATCGGGTAAAAAACTGGATGGTATTTAATGAGCCGGCTGCATTTACCGGATTGGGTTATATGACGGGAACCCATGCTCCCGGGAAAAAAAGTCTGGGAAAATATCCAAAGGCGATCCACCATGTGGTGATGTGTCAGGCAGAGGGAGGCCGTATCCTGAGAGCTTTGGTACCTGATGCACAGGTAGGAACTACCTATTCAATGTCATCCATCCATCCCAAAGAAAAAATAAAAAAACACGAAAATGCGGCCAAGAGAATGGATGCCCTGCTTAACAGGTTATTTATTGAACCTGCCCTGGGATTGGGTTATCCTTCGAAGGACTTTACCTATTTAAAGGAAGTGGAGAAACATATGCAGGTTGGCGACGATCAAAAAATGATCTTCGATTTTGATTTTCATGGCGTACAAAATTATTTTAGGATCGTTGCTACTCAATCTGCTTTTCCGCCAGTATTGTGGGCCAATCAGGTTAAGCCGGTGCATTTGGTGGAAGATAAGGCAAAGCTAACGGATATGGGTTGGGAAGTATATCCGCAAGGAATTTACGAGGTGATCAGACAATTATCTGCTTATAAAGGGGTAAAAAAAATATATGTAACCGAAAACGGGGCAGCCTTTCCCGATCAGATTGAGAATGGAAAGGTGAAAGATATTCAGCGAATTCAATATTTTAAAGATTATCTGGGAGAAGTCCTGCGAGCTAAAAATGAGGGAGCTCCGGTACATGGATATTTCGTTTGGTCATTGCTCGATAATTTTGAATGGGCCGAGGGTTATCATCCCCGTTTTGGATTGGTATATGTGGATTATGAGACCCAACGGAGAACAATTAAAGACAGTGGATTATGGTTTAAAGAATTTCTGAAGTAATTCCATGCCCAGGAACCATTCATATTTCATTGCTATTCCGATCCCGGAACCACTGAATACTCAGATCGAATCTATCAAAAGAGAAATTTCTTTGAATTTTGGAACAAAGTCCGTTTTAAAATCTCCACCACATATTACAATGATACCTCCCTTCTTCTGGGGAAACGAAGAACAACTACTGATGCTAGTCGATGGGTTTTCCTTTCCGTCATTTGAGATCCGGTTAAAGAACTATGATTTTTTCCAGCTTGGTGTGGTGTTTATTGACGTGGTTGAAAATCAGGATTTGGTTAAGCTGCATCAACAGTTTGAAGACGTGTTTTACACGTCTTATCCCCAGCTAAAAAAGAAAGCAAAGTTTCCCTTTCATCCACACATTACCGTAGGAAACAGAGACTGGAAAAAGGAATCATTTTTGAAATGTTGGGAGGAAAAGAAAAATGAAAAATTTGAGGAAATTTTTTTCTGTAAAAAATTGACGTTGCTAAAAAACATAAACGGACTTTGGCTTCCTTTATCTGCGGGTCAATGAAAAGGTTCCAAAGTCGTTGGGATTTAAGCTCCGGTAGGACCCCGAAATGACAGTTCTTGACGAATTAAGGCTACCTGTTAATTCAATCTGCCTACCAGTGAGACCAACTAAGGTTGCCTGAAAACCGATGCTTAAATGATCATTAAGGATCACCCCATTGGCAGTTGGTTGATTCAAAAAAACGTAACCGGTTAACTTCATTTTTTCGGATGAAAAAACATGTTCGATGGTATAAAAATGATTGAAAACAACCGCATCACAATTTAAAGTCTGGTTAAATGGAATGGAATGAGGGATCTGAGCAACCATATGGCCTGAAGTGTAAGACTTCTCTATACTTTTCCATCCGCCCTTCCATCGATATTCACGATAGTTATTATTCAGCATGAAAATAAAAAGCACCGATGTTATAAGTTTGATGCAGATCACTAACCCCAGCAAAAAGAATAAGACCTTACTGGTCCACCGAAGTATTTTTTTTATTCTGGACTTCATGGATGTACCGGGATAATGATTTCAGCACCGAAAGCTCTTGAGATTTTCTCCACACAAAGCTTTTTTACATCTTCCATTTTTACCGGGCCTACTTCTTTTTCGATCGACGTTACCGTTTTATCCGCAATACCACATGGAATGATATGGCCGAAATAGCTGAGATCGGTGGATACATTTAATCCAAATCCGTGCATGGTTGCCCAGCGACTCATATGGATCCCCATGGCACAGATCTTTCTGGCCGATTCAGGCTTATCCCAGTCGACCCAAACACCTGTTAATCCTTCCACCCTTCCACCACTGATCCCAAATTCTTCCAGAACCATCATAATGGCTTCTTCGAGGGTTCTCAGGTAAACAATGATGTCTGTTTTAAAGTTAGCCAGATCGAAGATCGGATAACCCGTTATTTGACCCGGACCATGAAAAGTAATATCGCCACCCCGGTTAATACGATAGAATTCAATTCCCTGTTTTTTGAGCTGATCGTTATTTAGGAGAAGATTTTCCTGAAAGCCGCTTTTACCAATTGTATATACCGGATTATGCTCACATAACAATAAATAATTGGGGGTAATCTTTTGATCATTCTCAGGGGTTTCCCTGTTTCTTAACTTGATTTCCTTGATCTCTTCAAACAAACTCACCTGCAAATCCCAGGCCTCCTGGTACTGGATTTGTCCCAAATCCCGATATTCTACCTTTTTGTTTATCATGGGCAATTTACCACAGAAATGTGTTAGTCAATCTCGGACAACTTATTTTTTAGAAAATCGATCACTTTAATATCCATGATGTCAACTCCTTTTAATCCGGCCAGGAAGTAAGACACCCAATCAACCAGGTGGATCACATAAAGGGTCCTTTCAAGATCGTTGGAGCCTTCACTCCAGATCTCGATCACTGTTGGCTCATACTTGTTGACTATTTTTTTATTGATCTCGATTCGGTGCTGGTTTCTTTTATGATCAGTAATTGTTCTGATGAAAACCACCGCATGATCCTCGGCATTCTCGGTCCATCCTACCAGTTCATTATGATTCATTTCAGGAACTACATGATGCCAGCAGAGTGTTTTGGCATTTTCATTCAGCTGTTGCCTGAAACGAATCGCAATTCCTTCACGGGAAGAGTCGGCATAAATAATGACACGTTTGTTGAGGATTTTCTGGGCGATGTTCTTTGCTTTTTCAATAATACCAGATTCTTCCGTTTTCAAAAACGGAACAGACTGTTTTAGATATTTCTCGTATTCTGCGGGCAACAATCCATTGGCAGAAAAAATAGAAACAAGCTGAGTGAAAGAATAACCAAGACATGCCCTGGGTGGATGGCCTCCTGGGATGATCAAATGATCGAGTCCTTTTTCCCTGGCCATTGATGCAAGCTTTCCACCGCTGGTTATGCAAATAATATTTGCTTTTTTTTCAAGTGCTATTTGTGTGGCTGAAATGGTTTCTTCGGTATCACCACTATATGAACTGGCAATAAATAAGGTATTTGAATCTACGAAGGCGGGGATAGAATACTCTTTATTCACAATAACCGGAGCATAAGCAAAGCTTGTGCTTAGATCTTTTATGATCGTACCTCCAATTCCTGAACCGCCTAATCCGCTTATCACCACATTGGCATACTTGTTTTTGATGGCTTTGGGTGGGTTGGCCGCAAAAATCTCTATTCCTTTTTCAATCTGCCCGGCAAAATTTTCTATTAATTCTTTCATCAACATTTAAACAAACAGTCAAAGATAATGTATTGTGTTGATTAATACTTCGGATAAAAGCAATAAAATGATGGTTAAAACGGTATGTTTATGCCGAAAAATCATAACATGAGTCGTAAAAAATCGAGGGGAAAATCAACTGGTAAGGGAAAAGGAAACCTGAATAATATACTGGCCGGAGAAATCAAAAAAGTATTGGAGGCCGCGGGTAACAAGCAGTTGAACTATAAACAGATCGCAGCCCAGATGGAGATCGCCGATGATTTTACAAAAGACCTGGTGGCCGAAATACTGGTTGCACTTGTAGAAAAGGGTGATGTGGAGGAATTACAAAAAGGCAAGTTCAAAATCATTAGAAAGGAAACAACCTATGAGGGAAAGGCTGATCTTTTGAATTCTGGAAATGCCTTTGTGGTGGTCGATGGAGAGGATGAAGATATATTTGTTTCTTCCAAACATGTGAACGGAGCAATGCCCGGAGATCTGGTAAAAGTAAAACTATTTAACCGCAAGGGCGAAGGTAAAAAAGAAGGGGAGATCGTGGAAATTTTACATCGGAACAAAACGGAATTTGTGGGAGTACTCGATGTAACGGATAAATATGCATTCCTGATTCCTGATAATGATAAAATCACCGTTGACATTTTTGTACCCTTACAAAATCTGAATGGAGGAAAACACGGCGAAAAAGTGGTGGTGAGAATTACCGAATGGCCAAAATCCGGGAAGAAGCCAACCGGCGAGGTGATCAAGGTGCTCGGAAAAAAGGGGGAGAATGAAACCGAAATGCATGCTATCCTGGCCGAATATGGTTTCCCTTCTGAATTTCCACCTGCGGTAGAACATTATGCCGAAAAAATAGGATTTGATATTTCGCCGGAAGAGATCGGCAGAAGAAGAGATTTCAGAAAAACAACCACCTTCACGATCGATCCGCATGATGCCAAAGATTTTGACGATGCCTTGTCGATCCGGACCCTGGAAAATGGAAATTATGAAATTGGCGTTCATATAGCCGATGTTACACACTATATGCCCGAAGGTAGCTTGCTTGACCAGGAGGCATATAACCGGGCAACTTCTGTATATCTGGTAGATCGGGTGGTGCCGATGCTTCCTGAGAAACTGTCGAATGGTGTTTGTTCATTAAGACCCAATGAAGACAAGCTATGCTATAGTGCGGTATTTGAAATGGATAAGGATACTAATATAAAATCGCAATGGTTTGGACGTACTGTAATCCATTCCGTGAGACGATTTACTTACGAAGAGGCACAACAGGTAATTGAAACGGGTGAAGGCGATCTGAAAGAAGAAATCCTTACTTTTCATAAGCTGGCATCTATCCTTCGTAAGCAACGTTTCGATAACGGTGCATTAAAGGTTGAGTCCACCGAAGTTAAATTCAAGCTCGATAATAAGGGAGTTCCTTACGATGTGTATTTTAAGATCACGAAAGAATCCAATTGGTTAATTGAGGAATTTATGCTACTCGCTAATAAAAAAGTGGCAGAAAAAATTGGATTGAAGGATGAAAAACAAAAAGAGATCAAGACTTTTGTATATAGGATCCATGATCAGCCCAACGAAACCAAACTCAAGGAACTAAAAGACTTTGTAAAAAATTTCGGATATACCCTCGATATCAATTCTCCAAGGAATATATCTGCTAGTTTAAATGCTATGATGACCGCAGTAAAAGGTAAGCCTGAGGAAGACATGATCCAGAGTCTGACTATACGAAGTATGGCCAAGGCCATTTACAGCACACAAAACATTGGTCACTATGGTCTGGGGTTTGCCCACTATTCGCATTTTACCTCCCCTATCAGGCGATATCCGGATGTAATGGTGCACCGTTTGTTAGACCGCTATTTAATAGGTATGGCTTCTGCCAATGCAAAGGATTATGAAACCAAATGTGTACATTCTTCGGAAATGGAAAAGAAGGCAGCGGAAGCTGAACGTGCATCAATTAAATATAAACAGGTGGAATATTTATCCGATAGGGTGGGCGAAATATTTGATGGGGTTATCAGTGGTGTTACGGAGTGGGGTATTTATGTGGAGATCCTTGAAAATAAATGTGAAGGAATGGTAAGAGCAAGAGACATGAAAGACGATTCGTATGTGTTTGATGAAAAGAACCACCAGTTTTTGGGGAAGAAATATGGGCATCGATATCGCCTTGGAGATAAGATCAAGATCCAGGTAAAGAACGCGGATCTGGAAAGACGGCAGGTTGATTTTATTGTTTTTTTGTAGGTCTGCCTGGCAGGTTGATTTTATTGTTTTTAATTAGGAGCTTGCGGCTTATTGAGACTCTTTATTACCACTTGGCACATTTCGAAGTATGATGCTTTACTTTTGCAAAACTAGGTTTTCTTTTTGGTTTGATCTTCGATTTGGTGTTGTGTGGAGTATAGAAATTTTTTGTCTGTTTTTTAAATTTGACACCTCCGCTATTGTTTCCTGAAGACTTTGAAGTCTTATGCTGAGTTGTTTTGGTACTTGTACCGGATGTGGAATGACTCCCGTTTGATCTACCAGTATTCACCTGCGGAATCACAACGTTGTTGACACGAAAATTCACATCATTTACGGATACTTTGTTATTCGGGTTAACCTGTACTGTTCCAATATTGTTGTCACGTACGTTTATATTGTTATCAAATACATTTCCGAGATTATTTTGCTGTACCCGATTTATCTGTTTATTGGGATTACTTTGATTCCTGTTATTGGAAGCCGTCATATTTACATTCCTCAATACATTTCCACCGCCCCGGTTTGTTTGGGCCTGGATACTCACATTGCCATAAGGATTGTCATTGATCATTGCCTGCTGGTTGCCTATATTATTGTTGTAGATGGCCACATTGTTCAAGTTCTGGGCGACCAAAGATAATGAGCTAATTATCAGTAGATTGATAAGGATGATGCATTTCATGGCTAAATTGTTTGGTTTATAATACACCACCGTCACAGAAAGGTTCACATTCTGAATTATTTTTGTGACCGTGGAACAGGCCCATATAAAAATTGCGAATGAGGATTTTGTTTTATTACCTCAAAAATGCCTGTATGCAACTTCCATCAAAACGATTATTATTTCCGATATGCATCTGGGTAAATCAGGTCATTTCAGAAAGTCAGGAATTCCTCTCACAATGGGATCTGTCCATGCTGATCTGGAAAAACTAGGTGGACTTATTGAACAATTTGATCCACAGAGAATGATTTTTCTGGGCGATTTGTTCCATAGCGAATACAACGCTGAATGGGAGATCATGGTACAATGGGTAAAGAAATTTCCAAAGGTTGAGTTTGAACTCATAGAGGGAAATCACGACCTTTTATCTCACGAGCATTATAAGTTGGCAAATATGAATGTACTTGAACAGGTTGTTTTCAAGGATATTTGTTTTACCCATGAACCGGCCGATTTGAAAGATGCGTATAATGTTTGCGGACATATTCATCCGGGAGTAAGACTGGTAGGCAAAGCCAGACAATCCATCAGGATACCATGCTTTCACCTTGGAAAGAAACGAATGGTCTTACCGGCATTTGGTAGTCTCACGGGCCTTTATATGATGGAGGCAAAAGAGGATGAAATCATTTATGGGATTGCCAATGGACGCCTTTTAAAGCTCAGTTAGAGGTTGAGGGTCAGCATAAAGGGTTGATAAACAAACATTTTCAAAATCCCAATCAAATATATTTTTTCAGCTATTTGGTAGATATTGTATAGTTTTTATTTACTTTGCACCGATAAACCTCATAAATTTTTTACTATGTCTGATATTGCATCTAGAGTGAAGTCAATCATCGTTGATAAACTTGGAGTAGAAGAAGCAGAAGTTACTCCAAACGCGAGTTTTACGAACGAGTTGGGAGCTGACTCTTTGGATACTGTTGAATTGATCATGGAATTTGAAAAGGAATTCAATATTTCTATTCCAGATGATCAAGCTGAAAAAATCAGCACTGTTGGTGAAGCTATTAAGTACATCGAAGACAACGCAAAAGCTTAATCCTTTTTTTGATGCCATTAAAGCGTGTAGTAGTTACAGGCCTCGGCGCTATTACTCCATTGGGGAATACCGTAGATGATTATTGGAAAAATCTAATTGCTGGAGTAAGCGGATCGGCCAATATTACACGTTTTGATGCTTCAAATTTTAAAACACAATTTGCCTGCGAGGTAAAAAACTTCAACATCGAAGACATTCTCGATCGCAAAGAAGCCCGTAAATTAGACCCCTATACCCATTATGCGATTGCCGCTTCAGATCAGGCGATCCTTGATGCAGGTATTGACAAAGAAAAGCTTAATCTGGATAAGATTGGTGTGATCTGGGCATCCGGCATCGGCGGTATTGATACTTTCTATAAGGAAGTAAGAGAATACTCATTGGGAACAGGTGCACCCCGCTTCAATCCTTTTTTTATTCCAAAGGTGATCGCCGATATTGCATCCGGACATATTTCTATTCGTCATGGATTCAGAGGTCCTAATTTTGCGACGGTTTCGGCATGTGCATCTTCAACACATAGTTTAATCGATGCATTTAATTTTATCCGCCTTGGCAAAACAAATATTATTGTGGCCGGTGGATCAGAAGCTGCTGTAAACGAACCCGGAATTGGTGGATTTAATGCATTGCATGCACTTTCTACCCGCAATGATGATCCATCTACCGCCTCGCGACCTTTTGACAAAGACCGTGATGGTTTTGTGCTTGGTGAAGGAGCTGGCGCTATCATTTTAGAAGAGTTGGAACATGCCAAAGCAAGAGGCGCAAAAATATATGCTGAATTGGTGGGGAGTGGAGCTACTGCCGATGCATATCACATGACCGCACCGCATCCAGAAGGGTTAGGAGCGATCAGTGTAATGAATATGTCACTTGAAGATGCCAATATGGGCCCTTCAGATATTGATTATATCAACGTACACGGAACTTCAACTCCACTGGGAGATGTTGCTGAGCTAAAAGCCATCTCCAAAGTATTTGGAGAGAATGCCTATAAACTCAACATCAGTTCAACCAAATCAATGACAGGTCACTTATTAGGAGCAGCCGGTGCCATTGAGGCCATCGCATGTATATTGGCGATGAGAGATGGAATTGTTCCTCCAACCATTAATCACACAACAGTCGATCCGGAGATTGATCCGAATCTGAATCTTACCTTAAATGCCCCTGCTAAAAGAACAATAAATGCGGCATTGTCAAATACTTTTGGTTTCGGCGGCCACAATGCCTCTGTGATTTTCAAAAAATATCAGTAATTCTTTTTATCTTAGGCTTACAATTCTTGATCAGGAAAAGACGTATAATTTAATCTGGGATTTATTTTAGTATTAGTTTTACAATCGCTGTTTCAATCGCTGGGCTTTACCAGCAAAGAGAAAAGGGAATTCAAAACCAGGATGGAGAAGATCCTTGGATTCCCCATCAAGGATTTTACCTATTATGAACAGGCACTCATTCATGCGTCTTCTTCCAATGGAAAATCAGGGAACAAACTAAACAATGAACGGCTCGAATATTTGGGGGATTCTGTATTGGATCTTGTAATTGCGGATATTCTATATCAGAACTATCCTGAAAAAGATGAAGGGGAACTCACCAAATTACGTTCGATCATTGTGCAACGAACCCAACTCAATCGCATTGCAGAAGAATTGGATCTGCCCAAATATATCAAAGGGAATTTCAATAAAAATGTGCTACCGGAAGATGTAAAGGGAAATGCCCTGGAAGCATTTATTGGAGCGATATATCTTGATCGCGGATTTAAAGTGGCCTATAGTTTTGTCAAAAAACAGATCATAGAAAAACGGATCAACCTCAAAGAGATCCGAGAAGATCATATCGACTATAAAAGTGAATTATTTATCTGGGTGCAGAAAAATAAAAAAAATCTCAAGTTCGAAACCATCAGTGATAGTGGAAGAGGCGATAAGAAAAAATACATCATCAATGTTCACATAGATGGCAAGCCTCTGGGCACCGGTGAAGGCAACAGCAAGAAACGGGCGCAACAGGTGGCCTGCAAACATGCCAGCAAAAAGCTGAATTTAAAGTTTGCTTAGTCAGGGCAAACGTCTCTTGATTTCTATTTTTTTTTGCTTTTTAGTTTATTTGCAAGTTGACGATCCAATTTTGCACCATCCAAATCTCCGTTTTTCTTTTTTACAGCTGCTCTGTTTATATAATATATCCAATTCTCCGGATCAAGTTCAATCGCCTTGTCAAAATCTGCCAGAGCCTCATCAATTCTTTCCAGTGTAAGATATGCATAAGCACGATCCATTATATTTGAATGATCGGTGGGGTCAAGCCGGATAGCTATAGAATAATAATCAACTGCTGGACCATAATCACCCATCGCATCAAAGGCATATCCAAGATTATAATAATAATCCGGATCGGTTGAATCCGAACTAATAGCCGTATAATAATCTTCAATGGCTTCATCATATCTTTTTAGATTAACCAATGCACTTCCACGGGCATCAAAATAATCCATATTGGTGCCATCTAATTGAATAGCCTTCGAATAGTGGTTAAGCGCTTCCTCATATCTTTTACTTTCGCTCAGCGCTTCGCCCATTAAATAAAATCCTTTTGGGTTTTCGGGATAAAGAATAAGGGCAACTTTTAAAGTATGGATAGCATTCTTTTTCGCACCTTCCTCCAGCCATTCATCTGCAAGTTCGCCTAAATAGTTCATTAATGTTGGATAAACCATATGAATTTCTTCCAAATGTTCTTTAAGCTGATTTGCGATTCCAAGTACAAGGTTTGAATCGGCACTTATTTTTTTCTGGTTCAGTAAATCCAATTGGGCGATGTATTCACTTACCTTATTTCGTTGTTGGGTGTATTCCTCGCCGGCTTCCTGATCTTTTTCAAAGGTAAGGCAGTTGAGAACGGAATTTTCCGGTTCTTTCATCCTGGTAAGGTAGAATCCCTGCTCATTAAAAGTTGAAACCACATCCTTCACCTCAGAACCTACGATCATGCATCCAGGATGAATGATCTTTTTATAGAAGCTGGAAAATTCGTCGAAGATCAGGATCTTTCCTCCTTGCTTAAGCTTGGTGCTGAGGTCTGCTACAATGGCATCAGGATTTTCTATTTCGTGAAGTGTGTTATAGATGATTATTTTATCGAAAGTACCTTCCGGTAATCGGGTGGATTCTTCAGTCCCGAGCACCATATGAAATTGATTGGTCTGGGGAGTTAATCGTTGTTTCGAATAGAATTCAACTACATTATTCAATTGGGTCTGATCAAGATAATGGGTATCTATATCCTGAACATAAAATGTCACACTGTCAACCAGAACCGAATAAATTCCATCGAGCCAGCCACTGGCAGCACCTACGTCTGCAATCACATCTCCATTCTGTATTCCAAAATCATTCACCCTTTCCCTAAAATATTTTTCGCAAACGGTCCTGTTAAAGGTAAATCCGTATTTAAAAGGTCTGACTTTATTTGTACTATAAATAGCAGAGGCATCATTGTTTATATAATTTTTTGGAGACTTTTTGGTTGTACACCCGAACACCAAGGCCAGAAACAGGACTAATAGGGAAAAGGGCCATTTGTTAATGTGATCTCTCATGAAGATGGTGATAAGGAGGCCTGGTTTTTATTTACGGAGTGAATATAGCATTTTTCGATTTTTAGGTGACGAAAAGACCAAATTATTTTTGTTGCCGATGTTTAAAATAAGGGCAATCCATTACTACCTATTTATAGGTAATCCTGATTATCCTTTCAAAACGGGAACTATATTTGATTTATTTTCGGGCAAAACAACAACTATGAAGAAGTTTATCTTTTTATTGGGGCTTTCAATCGGATTGATGTCCCAAGCCGTTTACGCAAGTTCTGAATTCTATTTGAGAATAAATTTAAGCGGGACACATACTGTAACCATCGGCGATCAAATGCAAACTTCACCAACCAACGAATTTAGATTCCATGGACTTTCAGCCGGCACCTGGACTTTTAGTGTTACGTCTGAACTGGATAAATCAATAAAAAACTTTAGTATTACTTTATACGATAGTTACCGGACTGTAGCTGAGGTTGGAAATTTGACTACGCTAACCATTCTTGGTAATCTGCAATTTCAATTGAGTACATGGTATTCTGATCAATTTATAATTGGGTTTGGTAATGGCCAGATGGCTACTGCAGTTGACGAAACCACCTTTGCTCAAATTAAACAATATGTGGCTTCGGAGACTTACGATTCCTATCGGGTTACTGCGGCAAAAGAGGTTACCAAATCAAATAGCTTGTCGGGTGCACAGATAGGGGAGTTATGCAAATTGTTTGATTATGATTCTTACAGACTTGAATATGCGAAATATGCCTATAAATATTGTATAAATAAGGGAACTTATTTTCTGGTATATCAAACGTTCGACTACGATAGCTATTCAAGCTCACTAAGAGACTACGTATTGTCATATCAATAAAGTGTCTTTACTCTACCGTTACGCTCTTCGCCAGATTTCTTGGCTGGTCTACGTTGCAACCTCTCATAACTGCAATATGATAGGAAAGAAGTTGTAATGGAACAACGGTGATCATTGGCGAAAGTGCTTCATCAATTTCAGGAACGGAAATGGTATAATCAGCAAGCTTGGTTACTTCTTTGTCACCATCCGTAATAATGGCGATGATCTTTCCACCTCGTGCTTTTACCTCCTGAATATTACTTACAATTTTTTCGTAGGAAGTATTTTTATTGGCAATAACCACCACCGGCATTTCTTCATCGATCAATGCAATAGGGCCATGTTTCATTTCTGCGGCCGGATAACCTTCTGCATGGATATAACTGATCTCTTTTAGTTTTAAAGCCCCTTCTAAAGCCACCGGGAAATTAAATCCGCGACCGAGATACAGGAAATTCCGAACATCTTTAAATAAATCGCTGATCCCTTTTACCATCGAATTGGTTTTTAAAGTAGCTTCCACTTTATCAGGGATCCCATCAAGTTCCTCTAATAATTGGCGATATCTTGATTCACCGAGCGTTCCATTTTTATGGCCCAACGTTAATGCAATCAAACATAACACCGAAACCTGGGCGGTAAATGCCTTGGTGGACGCAACACCAATTTCAGGGCCAGCATGGGTATAGGCACCTGCATGTGTTTCACGGGCAATAGAAGAGCCCACCACATTACAGATCCCGAATATGGTAGCACCTTTCGACTTGGCTAATTTAATAGCAGCCAAAGTATCCGCTGTTTCGCCGGATTGCGAAATCGCAATCACAATATCATTTTCATTAATGATAGGATTTCTATACCTGAACTCGGATGCATATTCTACTTCCACAGGAATTCTTGCCAGCTCCTCGATGAGATATTCTCCCACCAAACCGGCATGCCAGCTGGTTCCACAACCAATAATGATGATACGTTCTGCATTCAAAAACTTCTTTTCAAATTCATCAATGCCCGCCATTTTTATATGGCCGGTAGATGGATCCATCCTTCCTCTCAAACTATCTCTGATAGAACGAGGCTGTTCATTGATCTCCTTTAACATGAAATGCTCATAACCTCCTTTTTCCAACGTTTCCAGCTCCATTTTTAAC
>JANWKQ010000209.1 GCA_025451295.1 Flavobacteriales bacterium
GGTCGATGGATGATGCTCCCTACCACAAAAAGCAGAAGCGCAATGCCATAGGTAAACATGGTTGCGATGTATTTATAACTGATCGCTTCCACAAAATGATTATAAGCAGTAATGGAATCTGATAACATATAAAAAAGGGCACCGGCTGATATACACCAATAACTGGCATCCGTGGTCGTTCCCATTCGCCAGAGTGCCGTGGTTGCCATCGCCAGGATAGAAACTGCATATAAGCTGGCCGGAACAATATAGGCACTGTTGGTGTGATGCGTACTCATGTAATTGTAAATAAAAAAATAATATACCAGTATATAGAACAGCGGAGGTAAGCTGAAAATAAAACGATTGAGCAATGAAACCTTGTAGCCACTTTTTCTAACACTGGTTCCAAAGGCAATGGCATAACATACATGGCCGGCAAAATAGCCCAGCATACTTGGCATATTAAAACCATCTGTATAGAGTGTAAGGATCACATCTGCGATCCAATCAAACGACAATCCAGCCAATACACCCATTGACAGTCCATTCCAACGACCCCTGCAATTATAGATCAGGAACATAATCAGTCCGGGGACCAACATGGGTTGCATGACCGCCAGAAAGCTAAAATCTTTGGTAACCACATGATGGTGTTCGGCAAAGATCTCTGCTACGAGAATGCACAAATAGACAATCGAAAAAGGTAAAAGGAATTTAGGCTTCAACAATTTCAGGGTTTCGTTTGGCGAATACCAAAGTAGTAAAATGGATCAACGAAACCAAACTTAAAGAGCCTATCAGAATAACGGCGTAAAAAGCATATGTTTCCCGAAGAAAAAGGAACGAAATCCCTCCAAAACAAATAATGCGAAAATATTCTATCACTGCGGATATCTTCTTGGATTCAAGTAAAAACCCAATACTGGTGATCGACAAAATGATGAATGCCGCAATGTAAATGGTCCGGATCACGGTAAATTGATCCACCCCTTCAGCAACGATCGGTTTTCCAAAAAACATAAAATAGGAGGTAACACCCACAATAAATACGTACTGTAAAATGAGATATACCGACATCCGTTTCGATACCGGTGTATCATATTTTTGATAGGTAGGATCCACCTCCGGTGCATATTGTCTTCCTCCCAGTTCTTTCGGTTGCCATCCGGGAGGCTTTAGGTAGGTAAGTACTTTATCAGACATACGCTTACTTAAAAATGAAATCCGGGTAATGTCTTTCCAATAATGGAGATTCGCCCAAATGGGACTCCATGATTTTAAGGGTGTAGTAATACCATAGACGACTTCTTCTTCTTCCTTTTGAAAAGTGCCAAACATCCGGTCCCAGATGATCAATGAGCCTGCATGATTCCGATCGATATACTTCGGGTTTGTTCCATGATGTACTCTATGATGTGACGGTGTATTAAAAATAAATTCGATGGGTTCTGGTAATTTTTTGATGACTTTGGTATGGATCCAGAACTGATATAAGGTATTGATCGCAACAATGGATGCGATCATCGCCGGATCAAACCCAAGAAAGGGGAGAGGGATATAAAAAGAAGATGAAAATAAAGTCTGAAACCATGACTGACGAAGGGCTACACTTAAATTATACTCTTCGCTCTGATGATGGACTACATGGGTTGCCCAGATCGCATTGATCTCGTGACTTAAACGATGGAACCAGTAATAACAAAAATCTACACCCAGAAAAAGCAAGATCCAGGTATACCATGTATTCGGAATGGTGAATACCCTGTATTGATAAAAGAAGAACATGAGAAAAACAAAATAGAACTTAAGCCACAATCCCAGAACCGTTTGTCCAACACCACAGCTAAGGTTAGTAAGCGTATCATTGAGCCTATAATATTTTTCTTTCTTCCAGCTACCATATGCCAGTTCAATAAAAATGAACAAGAAGAAAAAGGGTACCGATAAGGCAATAAAATCAATTTTCATCGTTCAGAAATTCAGTTCTAAGGTAGAAAAAAAGAATCAGGATACAAGAGCCGGAAAGCAAGGATAAAAAATAACTAACTTTGAGCCGAAATACAGTCCATGGAATTTAAAAAGATCCTTATTGTTCGCCTCAGTTCCATGGGGGATATTATTCTATCCACTCCTTTATTGAGGGCTATAAAACAAGCCTATCCTAAAGCTATTATTGACTTTGCCATCAAAAAGGAATTTGCTTTACTCATGAAATATAATCCTCAGATCAATGAATTGATCATGGTGGATACGGAGGATATGGAAACCTCCAGGAAAAAAATACGAGACGCAAAGTATGATTGGATTATTGACATTCAGAAATCAAGCAGAGCAAGTCAGCTGCTTAGTGGAGCAGGAGCAGGGTTGATGACTACCTATCACAAGGATCGTTTTAATAGGTTTCTACTGATAAATTTCAAATGGAACCGATTCACAAATATAAAACCTGTTTATAAAAGATATTTCGAAGCAGTCGAAAAATTCAATATTGAAGCGGATGCAGAAGGAACGGAAATATTTTTCTCCGCTGAAGAAGAAAAAAGCGTAGATCAAATGCTTCAACAATACGGATTGGGATCAGGTATTCCTTTTGTGACCTTATGTCCAGGGGCGAAACATGCCACCAAAGAATGGACCAAAGATGGCTATACTGAACTGGCAAAACGGCTGATCGAAAAATATCATTGTCCGATTGTTTTACTGGGCGGACCGGGAGATGAAAAACGATGCGAAGAAATAAGATCTGATATTCCAATAAATTGCATCAATCTCGCCGGAAAACTGAACCTTCTTGAATCAGCTGCTTTACTGAAGAAAACTAAATTAGCGGTTACGAATGATTCCGGATTAATGCACCTGGCACAATCACAAAAAACACCTGTAGTAGCTATTTATGGTCCAACGGTAAGGGAATTTGGATTTTATCCATTAGAAAAGCAGAGCACAGTTATAGAAACAACGATCAGTTGTCGTCCCTGCAGCAAAATGGGAAGCAACGTATGTCCTAAAGGCCATCATAAATGTATGAAGGATATATCGGTGGAAAAGGTATTTGAAGCAACTCATAACTACCTATCTTAAAAATTCATCATTTTCATCTATCTTTACAAAAAAATAGAAGCATAATATAAATGCGCTACATCCCCAATGATCTTGCCGGCAAAAAGATCCTCATTACCGGAGGTGGTGGATTTATTGGGTCTAACCTCGCTTTTTATTTACAAAAAAATCATCCTGCAGCCAATATAACCGTATTTGATTGTTTTAGGACCGGTGAATTCTTTCCATCCGGAAACCCTACCAGCTTTGGCGACCAAAGGAACCTGGACGGTTTTAACGGAGAGATCATACACGGAAATATCAATTCGAAAGAAGATCTTCAAAAAATTGTTGCTGGTAAATTTGATATTATTTTCCATCAGGCCGCTATATCTGATACGACGGTAGAAGACGAAGCCATCATGTTACAAACGAATGTAAAAGCTTTCTCTGATATCCTGGTGATTGCTCAGCAGACAAACGCAAAAGTTATTTATGCCAGTTCAGCAGGAACCTATGGAAATTCTGCGCCTCCCAACAGGGTAGGTGCACAGGAAACACCTACAAATGTATATGGAAGCAGTAAATTATTAATGGATATTATAGCTTCTAAATTCTTATTGGAAAATGAGGGAATGCATATTGTAGGTCTTCGCTATTTCAACGTATTCGGTCCAAGGGAATTTTTAAAAGGAAAAACTGCTTCGATGATCCTTCAATTAGGACTACAGGCACTCTCCAATAAAAAAGTACGCCTTTTTAAATTCGGGGAACAGCACCGGGATTTTATTTATGTGGAAGATGTGGTTCAGGCAAACATAAAAGCATTGGATGCCGTAAAACCAGGCGTTTATAATGTTGGAACCGGTATTTCCCGGACTTTTAATGATATTGTGAAGGCCTTAGCACAAGAAATCGGCGAATTTGAAGTTGAATACTTCGATAATCCCTATGCTTTTTATCAGAATCATACCCAGGCGGATATTCAGGAAACCAAAGAGATGCTTAACTTTGAGCCAGGGTTTAGCCTGGAACCTGGAATTAGTTCCTATATCAACGAAATCAAAGCCATTCACGAACAAAAGATCTATTCTTGAAGTCAACTGAAAAAATACCATCCATTTTAGTCGTAGGCGACCTCATGCTGGATCATTATATTCTGGGTGAATCAACCAGGATCTCGCCGGAAGCACCTGTACCTGTGATCACGGTAAAAGAAGAGAATTATACATTAGGTGGTGCATTGAATGTTGTGAATAACCTCATCAGCCTTGGCGCAAAAGTATTTGCAGGTGGAGTGATCGGGAATGACAATGCAGGTAAACATATCCTTGGAGAATTAAAGAGATTGGGGGTAAATACCGAAGCGATTTGCATTGAAGAAGGGAGAATTACCACCGAAAAAAGCAGGATCATGGCATCCAGCCAGCAGATCATGCGATATGATAAAGAGAAGATACAGGCACCTGCCAATCAATCCAGGACAGTGATCATCGATTTTATTACCCAAAAAATAAATGAATTTGATGTCATTTTGTTATCAGATTATAACAAAGGAGTATTAGGTGATGACATGTGCAAAGCCATCATAGAACTGGCCAGCAAACATCAGAAAAAAGTGCTGATCGATCCGAAAGGAACCAACTATACTAAGTATCAGCATGCATATTTGATCACACCAAATCGAAAAGAAACAACCGAAATTACCCATATTGATCTGGAGGATGACAAGGCTTTATTGGCTGCGGGTACCAAACTTAAGAAAGACCTTCATTTGCAAAAGGTAGTCATGACCCTTGGAAACCAGGGAATGGCCTTATGTGATGATCAATTGCATCTATACCCAACGGTGGCGAGGGAAGTGTATGATGTTACGGGAGCCGGCGATACGGTATTGGCTGCATTGGGTTATGGGTTAAGTGTTGGTATGGAAATAGGAGAGGCTTGCAGGTTTGCGAATTCAGCTGCCGCAGTTGTAGTTGGTAAAGTAGGTTGTGCTACAGCAACTCATGCGGAGATCACCACATTTTTGAATGCAAACGGCATGGATCAGTTGACTGATAAGTTAGCCACAAAACAGGAGATCGTACCGGTCGTCAAAGAACTCAAATCAGAAAATAAAAAGATCGTTTTTACCAATGGTTGTTTTGATGTTTTACATGCTGGTCATGTTTCTTATCTTCAAAAAGCAAAAGCATTGGGCGATGTACTGATTGTTGGCTTAAACAGTGATGCTTCTGTGCAACAATTAAAGGGAAAAGGGCGACCCGTCAATAACCAGGATGATCGTAGTCTGGTTTTAGCCGGATTGTCAAGCATTGATTATATTGTTATTTTCAACGAAGAAACCCCCTATGAGCTTATTAGAACGATCCGGCCGGATATTCTGGTAAAAGGGGCTGATTATAAAGAAAAAGAGGTTGTAGGAAGCGATATTGCCAAACAGGTGGTCTTGATTGAATTTCTTGAAGGTAAAAGCACTTCTGATATATTAGATAAACTCAAAGACCTTTAAATAGAATCCAGTGTTAGAAACGATCCAGGAAGAAATAAAAAATCATATGGTGGTGGCCATTAAGCTGGCACCCGTTTGTGAGCATGATTTGGTGAAGCTCGCAAAGGCCATGGTGGATGTTTATAAGAAGGGGAACAAAATCCTTTTCTTTGGCAATGGCGGTAGTGCTGCTGATGCACAGCATATCACGGCTGACCTGGTAGGACGCTTATCAAAAGAGAGAAGAGCTTTTGCTGCGATTGCCCTCACGTCGAATACCTCCAACTTAACAGCCATCTCGAATGATTATGGTTTCGATCGGGTGTTTGAAAGACAGGTGGAAGCATTAGCGACCAAAGGTGATCTCCTCATTGGAATTTCGACCAGTGGTAAAAGCGTTAATGTGATCAAAGCGCTGCAAAAAGGAAAAGAAATGGGATGTATTTGTGCTGGCTTATCAGGCCAAACAAAAGGACCCATGAATGATTGCGCCGATATTATGATCAACGTGCCTTCAGAAGAGGTAACCCGGATCCAGGAAATGCATATTTTAGTAGGACATGTGCTTTGTCTTGCCGTGGAAAAAGAATTGGGATAACGATTTCTTCGAAATACAAACTTTGCGATGTATTAATCGTAAATCCAAAATCGCAAATCGTAAATCACTTCACCACTACCTTTTTATTGAACACCCTTTTATTCTGTGTAAACCCCGAAAGCACATAGGTTCCTTTTGGCCATCCCATTGTATCCAATGTGGTGGTGGTTCCCGAAACCCATTTTTGCAGGATGATCTGTCCTTGCATATTTGTAATAGCTAAATAATCAAACAGGGCGGGACTCTCAATAGTTAATACTCCTTCTGTTGGATTTGGATAAACCTTGATCTTCGAACTATTCTGCTCCTGGATTCCAATGGTCTGGCCTTTCAATGCCAGGGTATATTCTCCCTTTTGCAGGTTGGTAATATTGATGGTACCTTGTTTATCCGTAACACTCCCCATCGTTTTGGTATAACTGGAGAACTCAACCCAATCGGTGGATCTGTCAGGTCTGTAAAGAAGAATGAGACTGTCTTCCGTACCGGTGATCAGGAAATGATCAAGGTGGGAAGTCGCGGAAAAATTGGTACGGCCATTATAGGTAAGGGTAGCATTCGTGGTAAATCCCGCGGGCCAGATCCCCCCAACATTCCAGAACCGTTGAGTTGAAATTGTATAGCCTTTGGTCCAATCCATTACAGGATCAGGTGCTGCCCAATGATGTTCTACAAATACATACGCTGAATCGGTGATGGTTTGCACATTCAGGGTCATATTGGCCTGCGACATGGGCAATGAACCGGTAGCTGTGGGTTTTGCATATGAGGCCGTAACCGCATGGGTGATCTTTTCGTCCCGGTTGAGCATGGCTACTGTTGGTAAAAACGGTACAGTAACCAGCACTGAATTATTAGAACCCGAAGAATAAATAGTCTGTTCAAAAGTATTCCAGCTATCGTCGCGGAAAGTGATGGTCATAGGTACTTGCGTAGAATAGTTAGTTCTTCCGGTTAGTTTTTGTTTAAGATACACCGTTACGTTATAGTTTGGACCGGAGGGAACCGCATTGGTTGAATCAATGGATATATGTGGCCAGCCACCCTGAAAGATCCAGTCGGCAAAGAAATTCGTCATATCATAACCCGTAATGGCAGACAGATCGTCTCTATATTCAATGGCATCAATATCTGAGAATTTATTATCATCAAGCAGTTGCTGTAATCCACCAAAAAACAAACTATCTCCGAGGTAACTTCTCATGTTATGATAGAATACGCCTCCCTTTGTATAGGTAGTATAACCATATGTATGATACAGTGGCATGCCTGATAGCGGCCAATAGGCAGAATCCCTGGCTGGTAAATGGCAGGTCCGGATCATATCTTTCCAGTTGGTCCGTATAGCTGCATCATAAGCCGGGCGTCCATAAAAGAACTCAGTAAACAAATGCTCACTATATACAGCCGTTCCTTCATTGATCCACATGTCTTCAGCGGTTCTGCAGGTCACAAGATCTCCCCACCAATGGTGTGATAATTCATGGGCCATTACACTTTCCCAACCCAGGGAGCCATCTGCCGCTGCAGCAGGAAAGGCAATATTCATGGCATGTTCCATGGCTCCGGAATTCATCGATTCCAACTCATAACCAACTCTGTCCCAGAAATAGGGTCCCCATTTGCTTTCAAAAATATCAAAGGCTGCTTCGAGGTTAACAAAGGAGTTACTCAAATCAGTTGTATCTCCGGGCAATGCTGCCAGCCAAACAGGAATAGGATTACTGAGATAATTGGTAAAAGTATCTATCACAAATACGTAGTTACCCACACCAACCGATGGAAGATAAGCAGGAATGGTTTGGTTTATCCTCCAATGATGGGTTTCTGATAAGTCAGCGTTGATTACGGTTGACTGGAAAACACCTCCGCAAACTGCATTATGAATAGCCTGTGTTGTGATATAGAGATCATAGGTTGTTCGGGTGGTAAAATTATCATAGCAGGGAAACCATGTTTTTCCATAGTTATGAGGAATATCATCCAGGGAGATCCCTATGTTAAAAGCATATACTGTGTTCCAGTAAAACCCACCAAAAGTTGGATCCGTTACCGGTACTCCATGATAAAAAACGGTGATCTGCGTTGAATCCCCAATATTATAGGTTGAACTCAGGTTCGTTCTGAATCCCAATCCATGCGGGGAGTAGGTGAGGAGGGCTCCTCCGGCATCTTTTACACTATCAACCGTAAGTCCCAGCAAGTCCAGATCTATCTTATTGATCCCGTTCACCAATGGCTTAAAGATCACATCGGCGCTTCCTTTCAAAACATGGGTAGAAAAATCTCTGATATCAAGACGCAGATTATAATGTTTGATATCAACACTGTCTGCCCTGGTATCATGAGGGAAAACGGTCTGTGCATTTGCATGTCTGCCAAGCGCAATGCCTAACAAAATGAATACAATAGATAGGAGGGAAGTAAATCTGGTTTTAATGGTCATGAAGTTGAATTAAGATAGAGACTATAAATATAGCATTCCTGCAAAAACTATGCAAGAGATTCGATTCCTAATCCTCCAGCTTCGCTGTAAGCTTTTATTTCCAGCAAATTTGCGCAGATTGCCGCTGAATTCTTTTTCTCTGATAGATTTACGCTGATGATGCGCTACAGCGCATCTCATTTGAGTAAATAATACGCCGGATGGGGTAGGAAAGAAAAGGTATTCGACCGAATGGTTCCGTGTGAATCTGCGCAAATTTGCGGGAAATAAATAGGTGTGCCAAAGGCAACGAGCCTTATTGCACAATCAGCTTCTTGCTGAACACCTGCTCTGATCCCTTATATCCCGAAACACAATACAAACCTTTCGCCCAAAAACTACAATCCATTTGGAGCACCGGCGAATATGAATTTCGCTGATGGACTACTTGTCCCCAGATATTTGTAATGATGAGGTGATCGTATTCCTCATAACATTCAATGTTGAACATACCCTGAGCAGGATTTGGATAAAGTTTGGATACACTCACAGTTGGTTCTTCAATACCAATGGTTTGGCCCTTTAAAGCCAATGCATATTCTCCTTTTTGGAGATTCGTAATATTGATATTCCCGATCTTATCTGTTACCGATCCCATCACAATGGTATAGCTTGGGAATATATTCCAATCAGTTGCCCTGTCTGGTCTGTAAAGAAGGATCAGGCTATCCTCAGTTCCACTGATCAACATATTATCCAGCATGGAATTGGTCCCTGAGGTACGTCCGTTGTAATACAGTGTAGCGTTTGTGCTGAAGCCTGGATCCCAGATCCCGTCTACCCTCCAATATCTCTGAGGCGAAATGGTATAACCTTTACTCCAATCCAAAACAGGATCAGGTTTAGCCCAATTATGTTCAACAATAAAGTATACCGAATCAGGATTCGCCTGTATTTGCAAAGTCATGTTTCCATGTGAAAGTGCTACTGTACCCGAAGCCACGGTAATAACATTGTATTTAGCGGTTACCGCATGAGAAATTTTTTCATCACGGTTCAGATAAGCTACATTTGGGAGGAAAGGAACCGTAACGGTTACCATGTTATTGGCTCCTGAGGAATAAACAGTTTGTTCAAATAAACTCCAGTTATCGTCTCTCAAAGAAAGGGTCATTGGGATTTGCGTAGAATAATTAGACCTTCCAACCAGTTTTTGTTTCAGGTATACATTCACATCATAATTTGGCCCGGATGGGGTGGCTACGATTGAATCAATCGATACATGAGGCCATCCTCCTTGGAGTATCCAGTCATCAAAGAAATTAGTGAGATTAAATCCGCTGATGGTGGTCATATGATCCCGCATTTCTGCAGCATCAATCACCTGGTAAGCATCCTGGATCACCAGTTGTTTTACGGTAGAGAAAAACAGACTATCACCCATATAACTTCTCATGGTATGGAGGATGTCTGCACTTTTATCATATGTGGCAGTTCCATATACGTATTGCTGTGGAATACCGGATAGTGGCCAATAGCCGCTATCGTCCCAATGACAGGTCCATAACAATTGCTTATGTGTATTACGGATCACCGCATCATACTGGGCCTGACTATAAAAATACTGATCAAACATTCTTTCGGCATACACTGCAAAACCTTCCTTCATCCAGATATCCTCAGCGGTTCTTGGTGTAATACAATTGCTAAACCAGTGGTGTCCCAGTTCATGGATGATCACACCCTGATATGTGGTGCTTCCATTTGCCAGTGAGATCGGATATGCAATATTCATCGTATGTTCCATGGCACCGCCGGCAAGGGGAACTAGTGAATAACCAATATGGTCATAGGGGTAGGGGCCATATTTAGCTTCCATCATATCAAAGGCAAATTCCAGGTTAACAAAGGAGCCGATCATAGCGGTAGTATCCGTGGGCCTGGCCCAATAATAAACAGGGATACTATCTCCCAGATAATTAGTAAAATATTGGGTGACCTGTGCAAAGGGTGCCACACAAACAGAAGTCACAAAGGTTGAGTTCTGATAATCCATACTCCAATGGTCCGTCTTTGTTGTATCGGGATTCATTGTGGTTGAGTCAAGATCTCCATTCGCAGTGCTCGTATAGGCAGTAGGGACGGTCAGATGAAAATCATAGGTTGCTTTTTCCACGAAATTATCAAAGCAGGGATACCATGTTTTTCCATTGTTATGAGGTACATCATCAATATCAATTCCTACAGCATAAGCCCATTGTCCTGTGAAATAAAACCCTCCGAAGTTGGGGTCGCTTAATGGATGGCCATGATAATAGAA
>JANWKQ010000210.1 GCA_025451295.1 Flavobacteriales bacterium
GCTCTTACTTTTACACGAATGGAGTCTACGATCTCACTGCGTTTCTTTTTATGTACTACATCTTTGTTCAATCCGGCGAGCATGATATAGGCATTGGAATCAGGATTCCAAAGAACACCTTTATAAAAAGGAAGAGAGCTGAATATTTGTCCGATACTATCCGCCTCTGCATTGGAAGCTGGAGCTTTGGATACCAATATTTTGTTCTCAAATTTTTTGTTGGCGGTATCCAATACCAGGTTAAAACAACTGGCTGGAGAAAGGGTCCATTCAACAAATGGAATTTCTTTAATGGATGCTTCAAATTTCATCCATGCATCCAGACTATTTTTATGAAAGAAAGCAGGATCTTTAACGGAAAGAATGATCACATTGGCTTCTTCACCAAATACGGCCCGGAATTTCTCATAGTCTTTAAATGTTTTATCAGAAGGCGGAAGAATTTGGGCCATTTGATAACTCATCTCCACTTTCCGGGAAAAGAAGAACATTACCACCGTAAGTACTCCAACCACACAAAGTATGAGAATACGGTTACGTAATATAATAGAAGAGATCTTAGCCCACATGGTGTTTACCCGGACATTCCGAGGGGTACGAAAGTAACGATTTTAAGCCAAAAGGCAAAGAGGGCTCCGCTTCGCAGCACCCGGTATAGAAGCAGCATCCTTTTCAGTTGCCAGGCGTCCTAGTAAGGATAGGAATATGGACTCTTAATACTTTCCACTAGTTTTTGCATTTGCATTATATAGGATGCGGTGAACGTGATGAAAAATAAAAAAATGGTAAAAACAAAATATCCCATCAAACTTGCAGCGCCTGCATAGTCTTTTGCAAACCTCTGGGCTGAAAACAAGGAAAGAAAAGTGAATAAAGACATTGAGCATGCCCAAACTGGAAGACGCCATGTTTTAAAGATCACCACTTCCAGAATACCCAGAAAGGCGAGCAGTCCACTTCCGAGTTCAAGAATGGTTAATGTTATGAGTAGAAAAGGAACCATATCGCGTAGAAAGCTTTTTGAAAAATGTTTGGTAAGCCAATCGAGATTACCCTGAAAGTCGACAATTTTGTCAATACCGGATTGGATCCATAAAACAACTAATACCAACATGCAAATAACAAAAATGCAAAGGAATAAAGTGTTGTATTGGGTAAGTGAAGCCATAAAAATGATTTAGAATTGGATGAATTTATTAATTTGTTGCGAAACGGCCTCAATAGTTTCGCCATCTTGAATATTTTGTTCATTATCCAGCAAAGTTTTGATCTTCGAAACCGGAAGCTTTTGTGGCAATACATGCATTTCAAGATGTTCAAGAATAGAGGATAAATGATCCATTCCACGAAGGTTGCCTGCTCTGCCGGTTGAGGCACCTACTAAAGCGGCCCTTTTTCCGATGAACCATTGGGGGTCACAGATATCGATGAACGCCTTTACCACACCGGGAAAACTACCATTGTATTCAGGGATTATAAAGATGAATTTCTCTGCATTAATGACATAATTTTTCAACAAGTTATCAACCTCCTTGGATGAGTTTCCGAAAATTTCATTTTCATACAAAAAGCTAACAGGAAGGGTTCTGAAATCAAGGACCTGAAAAGGCTGATTCCTTTCTTGAAGAATGCCTGCGTAAAGGTTTGACAATGATATGGTTAAATTATCTTTTCTATAACTGCCCGAAACGATCGTAATCATATTTTTTAGCGATTTATCAGTTATGCGTGTTCAAAAATTACAAGTTGCGAATCGTGTTTTGCAGTTTACAATGAAGTAATTTTGGGATTCTAATCCACATCAGCAAATTTACTTTAAATAAATTACAGAAAAAGAAATGGGAAAAGTAATTTCAATTGCCAATCAAAAAGGCGGGGTAGGAAAGACCACCACCGCTATAAATTTGAGTGCAGGTCTCGCCGTGTTAGAGTATAAAACACTCATCATCGACGCCGATCCTCAGGCCAATGCCACGAGTGGTGTAGGTTTTGATCATAAGACCGTTAAGAACAGCATTTATGAATGTGTGTTGAACGAGGTAGAACCGTCAGAAATTATTTTAAAAACAAAAACTCCGAATCTCGACATCATGCCTGCTCATATCGACCTGGTGGGTGCAGAGATCGAACTCATCAACCTGCCTAACAGAGAACATATGATGAAGCAAGTGATCAATAAGATCAAAGACGATTATGATTTTATCATCATCGATTGCTCTCCATCACTCGGCCTCATTACTGTGAATTCGCTTACAGCGTCTGATTCTGTAATTGTACCGGTACAATGTGAATACTTCGCCCTGGAAGGTCTTGGCAAATTATTGAACACAATAAAAATTGTGCAAAGCAGGCTCAACACCAATCTGGAAATTGAAGGGATCCTTCTTACTATGTATGACAAACGACTTCGTTTATCGAACCAGGTTGTAGAAGATGTACGTACCCATTTCCAGGATATGGTATTTGATACCATTGTGAGCCGGA
The DNA here is from genome assembly GCA_025451295.1 of Flavobacteriales bacterium. Lineage (GTDB taxonomy): Bacteria > Bacteroidota > Bacteroidia > CAIKAF01 > CAIKAF01 > JANWKQ01. The sequence continues at coordinate 2,485 of JANWKQ010000210.1, forward strand.
ATACAACTTTAGGAGAAGCACCAAGCTTTGGTGAATCCGTGATTATGTTTGATGCGGAATCAAAAGGAGCGCAAAGCTATTTGAATCTTGCAAGAGAAGTTTTGCAAAAGAATAATTTATTGAAAACAGAGACAACCAAGAAAAAATTAGTGGACTTAGAAGATGGCAACTAACAAAAGACAAGCTTTGGGCCGTGGCTTGAACGCACTGCTCAACGGCGACACAGAAGATGTGTTGGAATTACCAAAAGTAAAAACAAACGCAAACGGAATCAATGGTTCTGTTCCCCTTATCGCAATCAAAAATATTGAAGCAAATCCTTTTCAACCGAGAAATGAATTTGAAGAAGAAGCTTTACAGGAATTAGCTGAATCCATCCAAACCTTTGGAATTATTCAGCCGGTGACTTTACGTAAGATTGGCGACAACAAATATCAACTGATCTCGGGTGAAAGAAGATTCCGGGCTTCACAAATGGCTGGATTGGTAGAGATCCCCGCTTATATCAGAACTGCGGATGATACGGCCATGCTCGAAATGGCGTTGGTAGAAAATATTCAACGTGAAGACTTAAACGCCATTGATGTGGCGCTGAGTTATCAGCGATTGATCGATGAATGCAGTCTTACTCAGGAAAAACTGGGAGAAAGGATTGCAAAAAATCGCAGCACGGTAACCAATTATCTTCGTTTACTAAAACTTCCTACCGAGGTACAAGTGGCTATTAAAAAAGGCAAGATCACCATGGGTCATGCCCGTGCCATAATCAATGCTGGTACTGAAGAGCAACAGCTTGAGATACTTACTCAGATATTAAATGAGGATCTTTCGGTACGTCAGGTTGAAGAGATCGCCAAAACCATGGCCGGTAAGAAGAGTAAAAATGTAGAATTCAATACTAAAGACAGTCAAACCAGCGTTACTAGCGACTGGAACCAGAAATATGCCGCTTATGGTGTGAAGCTTACGGATATTCTTAAGAAGAAAGTAAGTATTCAGCCAGGTAAAAGTGGAAGTGGCAAGATCCTGATCGACTTTTCGAATGAGAAGGAGCTTGAAAAGATTATAGAGTGTTTTGAAAAATAAAACAATTCGTGCCATTTTTTGTTTCCTGTTTGTGATCGCTTTGCAAACAGGAAATTTTTTATGGGGTCAGGTCACCGTGGATACGGCAAAAGTAAATACTGATTCGACAGAGGTAAAAAACAATAAAGTAAAAAAAGTTCGCAAGCCAACCGTTCCCTGGAAAGCGGCCCTGATGAGCGGAATTTTACCCGGACTTGGACAAATTTACAATCGCAAGTACTGGAAATTGCCCATCGTTTGGGGGGCATTGGGGGTAACCGGATATTTTCTGGTTGACCAACATGTAAAATATATATCTTATCGGGATGCGTACCGTTCATATGCATTGGATTCAATCATCCCGCCAGGTTTTCAGCAATACCAGTTGAACCCAAATGGAATAAAATCGGAAAGGGATAATTATGAACGAAGTCGTAATATTCTCACAATCGTTGCGGCGGCTTTATGGGTACTGAATATAGTGGATGCATCTGTTGATGCGCATTTATCTTCGTTTGATGTAAGCCCTGATCTGAGTATGCGGATTCAACCTGCTACGTTTACGGTGGGTTATACTTCTCAGCCGGCCTTCGGGCTTTCATTAACGTTTGCTTTTCATCAGAAAAAGTAGAGAATATTTCCGGTGTTTTGATGTCGATTTTTTTGAATAGATTTGTTCCATGAAAATCGGCCTACTCGGTTATGGTAAAATGGGAAAGGAAATCGAAGCAATTGCGCTTCAACGAAACCATACCGTTCCACTCAAGGTGGATGAACATAACCGGGATGCTATTACCGAAAAAGATGTTCAAACCTGTGATGTGATCATTGATTTTTCTACACCTCATTCGGTGATGGAAAATATCCGGCTTGTGTTAAACTCAGGAACCCCTCTGGTAGTGGGGACTACCGGATGGCATGATAAAATTACTGAAGTAACAGCGAATTGCAACGCAAAAAACGGAAGCCTTGTTTACGGGTCCAATTTTAGTGTTGGCGTGAATATATTTTTCGCCTTAAATAAATATCTGGCAGCATTAATGGATAAGTATGAAGGTTATGAAACTTCTATTCATGAGATTCATCATACTCAAAAACTGGATGCGCCCAGCGGAACAGCAATCACCCTGGGTAAAGATATACTGGAAAAGTTATCCAGAAAAAAACAATGGGTGGATCATCCAACAAATGTTGCATCGGATCTGGTCATTACTGCGGATAGAATTGAAAATGTTCCTGGCACACATGTGATCACCTGGTCAAGTGAGGTTGATATGATAGAACTAAAGCATGTTGCTCATAATCGCAAAGGTTTTGCATTGGGTGCAGTAATTGCCGCAGAATGGATTATAGGCAAGAAAGGATTTTTCGAAGTAAAACAGATGTTCAATTTTTGACTTCTTCATTCCACCCAGGAAAAGTAATCCCTTCTCCTAGTGACCCTTAACCATTTATCCAGTTAAATATGTGGTATTAGTATGGATCAATCTTTATATTAGATTTAGAATCTAACTCCAAAAAACAAGTTTATGAAAAGAACCTTTACTCTATTGGCATTAATGGCCTTTTCTGTTTTTACACGTGTTGTTTATTCACAGGTATCAACTACCTATAGCTTCAGTCAGGTCGACGTGGGCTATAATGGAATTAGCGGAGGAACCTTACTTGGTGACGATGTAACAGACAATATGGATGATGAAATGTATGGACCCATTGATATTCCCACCTTCGTTTTTGATGGGGTAGCCTACAACAAGATATGCGTTAGCAGTAATGGGTTTATTACTTTCGGAGCCACTTTACCCGCTGATGCATATGACATGGAACCCATATCATACGGAGAGCCCTATAATGGGGTGGTATCTGCTTTCGGTGGAGATTTGAATTATTCAGATCTTGCTGCAGGCACCATTCGTTGTAATACTCAAGGCACGGATTTCGTGATCCAATGGCGCAATGTGGCACGCTGGGTAGTGTCAGATGCAGAGAGAATAAGTTTCCAGATCAGACTTGATACAGCTACCAACCAGATCACAGTTACTTATGGAGTAAATATTGATCCCGGAGATGATCAAACTTATCCTGAAATTGGGATTAGAGGTCCGGATAGTAATTTTCCTTTGAATGTAAATAATCGCGAGATTGCTCCTTTGACCGGAGCCTGGGTTAATTCAACTCCCGGCACTAGTGAATTCAGTACATGTATATTTGATATTAATGATCCAACCACCGTTCCTGCCGTTGGTACTCAATTTATCTGGACACCCATCGGAGTGGATATGCAGGCCGCAGGTCTTGTATCACCAGGAACTCAAGGCTGCTACTCAACCAATGAAACGGTTTCCATACTGATAAGAAATGTAAGTGGTTCAACCATCAATTTCGTTACGAATCCTGTTACCGTTTATGCAAGTGCATCAGGACCTAACCCAACTACCTTTGCCCCTGTTACCATTAACACCGGAACATTAGCGGTAAATGCTACCCAAACGGTTATGATCACCACGAATTATGATATGACCAATTTCGGGGTGTATACTTTTGATGCATATACAACATTAACCGGTGATTCGCATCCAACAAATGATGGCATGACCCCGGTAACCCGCGAAAGTTATACACCTTCCATTGATTCGTTGCCTGATCTTAATTTTTGTGGACCGGATACCGGAACACTCAATGGTTTTGCATCAGCACATGATTATAATTTAATGTTTACCAACCTGGCGAATGATAACATTCCTGATGATAATCCAACCGGTGGGTTTACGAATATTACGGTACCTATTGTTGCAGCTGGTGTAAATGCATCTGATGTTTCAGTAGTTGTACACGGCATTAGCCATACCTGGGATGGTGACCTTACGATTTATTTAAGGGCTCCTGATTTGTCAACCATTATATTATCAGATCACAATGGAGGTGCAGGTCAAAATTATATCGAGACTTATTTTAGTGATACAGCTACAGTTCCTATTGCAACCGGAACAGCCCCTTTTACAGGATCCTTTTTGCCCGAGCAACCTTTTACAAATCTAACCGGAATGGCTGATGGTGTTTGGAGATTAACCGTAATTGATGATGTAGCTGATGATAATGGCACCTTGGAAGGTTGGTCGATTCTGATCCCGGTAAATAATAGTATTGTTACCTATAACTGGAGTCCGGCAACCGGTTTAAGTTCTACAACGATACCAAATCCGGATGCGTCTCCTGCCAGCACCACAACCTATACTTTAACTGTAACAGATGTGAGTGGTTGCACAAATACAGAAACGGTAACGGTGACTGTAAATCCGCTTCCAACGGTTACTGCGAACGCTACAGAAGACACTCTTTGTGGTGGAGCTTCTGTTGTTTTAACAGGCGGCGGAGCCACTTCTTATGCATGGAATAATGGAGTGTCGGATGGTATTTTATTTATACCGGTTGTGTCAGACATGTATGTTGTGCAGGGTACCGATGCAAACAATTGTACAGGCATGGATAGTATTATGCTCTATGTATTTTCTAATCCGGCGGTTAGTTTCAGTTTCCTACCCGACACTTTTTGTACAACCGCAGGCCTCATCAATCTTTCAGGAGCAAGTCCACCCGGAGGTGTCTTCACCGGCACAGGTGTATCGGGAACTACATTTGACCCTGGTGTTGGGATCGGGAGTTATAATATAATTTATACCTATACAGATGTCAATAGCTGTTTTGCCAATGATGCTGAGAGGATGACTGTCATCTCCTGTTTAGGTCTTGATGATATAATTCTTGAAAATGTAGTGATCTATCCAAATCCAAATGATGGAAATTTCTACATTGATTTTGGTGAATCAGATCTGAACAAGCAAGTGAACATTTATAATATGCTGGGTGAAATCATTTACAACGAAAATATCCAAACTGATCTTGTTAATATTAGTTTAGATGTTAAACCCGGCATGTATATTGTAGAGATCACCAATGGCTATCAAGTTGTCCGCAAACAAATCATAATTTCTAATAACCATTAATCTAAAAACATGAAAAAAATAATCTTTATGGGCCTGGCATTTGCCGCCATCCAGTTGTCTGCACAATCGGTTTATTACAATGGATCACGTATTGGTGAAATTGAGAGTGATGGTGATGTCTATGTAAATGGTAGCCGGGTTGGCCAGTTTGAATCAGACGGTGATGTGTATAAGAATGGATCGCGGGTTGGTGAGATCGAGAGTGATGGCGATGTATATGTTAATGGAAGCCGCACAGGCCAGATAGAAAGTGATGGGGATGTTTACAAGAATGGATCACGCATTGGTCAGGTAGAGTCTGACGGAGATGTATATTATAATGGAAGTAGAATAGGGGAGGGTGATAATATCAGAATAGATTGGTTAGCGGGGTTTTTCTTTTTCTTCTTTTATAATGACAAAATATAAAGATTCCAGGTGTCTATAGGGTTCAAAATTTTAAAACAATATAGACACCTGGATTTACTTCTTCTTTTCCACCCCCATTAAATTCTCTAAAACACTTGTGGTAAGTGAAACGAGAAAACTAAACACCATTCCCATAAAGAAATTTCCAACACTGAAATACTTATCGGGTACCAGCCAGTCTGCAATAAAAATAATGATGCCGTTCACCACAAAAAGAAAAAGTCCCAGCGTGAATATGGTGGCGGGAATTGTGAGCATTACCAACAAAGGCTTTACAAAACGGTTGAGCAAGGCCAGAATTGCAGCCAATGCAATGGCCACCCATACATTTGCCACATCCACATAGGGAAGTAATATACCCGAAATAAAAACCGCCAGAGCGGTTATCAGAAATTTGATGAGTTGTTGATCTCGCATAGTTTGGTAATCGGTTAACTGTAATTAGTAATTCGCGGAACAACAAGTTCTTCCGAATTACCCGTTACTGGATACAAATTTTGCTGTTACCAATAATAGTTTTAATAAATTCTTCAATCTTACATTCAATCTCAGCTTCCTTTCGCTGAAAGCATCATATAGCTCTATACTTCTTTTAAGTTCATTGATCTTAATATGGATCTTCCGAAATAATTTTTCAGCGTCATCAAGCTTGAATTTGAGATAATAATCATCTTTTGGTAATAGGTCAGACTTTATTTTTCCTTTTTTTATTTTATTAAAATCAAAATCCTTATCGAAAGCTGATTGAATGGCCGTTAGTTTCAACTGTTCGATGGTGGTTTTTTCGTCAAGACTGTTTTCGATATAGTCATATACCAACAATGAAATGTTTAGCTCAAGTTCAATAAGCAACAGACTTTTTACACCCGACTTCTCGACCTTCTTATCTTTGATCTTGGCCAGACCTTCGATGATGTCTTTTACACTACCAAAACCCGTTTGCAATATCGATAAATAACCCATATGGCGAATGAATGATCAGGCTAAATTAGTAAAAAATGTCTCTATGGGGTTAAGTATTGTGTTGGCGGTAGTGGGTATGTGCAAAGGCACATCTCCTCTTAGATACCTAATAAATTATTTCGGGTAAAATCCCTATGTTTGCTCATCTAAAACTATATACCATGCCACATTATACCGAGCCCATGCTCAAAGAAGGAACCCTCAAAGGAAAGACCATCCTGGTTACCGGAGGGGGTAGCGGATTGGGAAAATCAATGTCCAAATACTTTTTGCAGCTGGGAGCCAACGTTATTATTTGTAGCCGGAAGATCGAAAAAATAAATAAAGCGGTGGATGAACTGAAAGCAGAAACAGGCGGAAATATTACAGGCTTTGCTTGCGATGTGAGGAACTATGAAGAGGTGGAAAATGTAGTTAAGCAAGGTATTGAGGCTTATGGAGAGATCAACGGGCTGGTGAACAATGCGGCTGGAAATTTTATCAGTCCTACCGAAAGGTTGAGTCACCGTGCCTTCGATTCGGTGGTGGATATTGTGCTGAAGGGATCCTATAATTGTTCTTTAGCATTGGGAAAATACTGGATTGAAAATAAGATCAAAGCAAATGTGCTCAGCATTGTTACCACGTATGCATGGGTGGGCAGCGCCTATGTGGTACCGAGCGCCTGTGCAAAATCAGGTGTATTAGCGATGACGCGATCATTGGCAGTAGAGTGGGGTAAATATGGGTTGCGTTTTAATGCGATTGCACCCGGACCTTTTCCAACCAAAGGAGCCTGGGATCGCTTATTTCCCAAAGAGTTTATGGAAAAACTAGATATTAATGCGA
>JANWKQ010000211.1 GCA_025451295.1 Flavobacteriales bacterium
CAAAAAATTTATCCATACCGGTAACATCAATATAGAATTCATCGATAGACGTTTTTTCATAGAGCGGAGCATGTTCCTTAATAATTTCTGTTACCAGATCGGATTGTTTTCCATAAATGCTGCTGTTGCCATGGATCACAACAGCATGCGGACAAAGTTTACGGGCCAGTTTCATGGGCATGGCGGAATAGATCCCATATTCCCGGGCTTCATAACTACAGGCGGCAACCACACCACGGTCGCTGGTACCGCCAACTAAAACGGGTTTGCCAATTAAGGTGGGGTCTAATAATCTTTCACACGAAACAAAAAAAGTATCGAGGTCAATATGAATAATGGAACGGGGCATAGGCTTTTTGCTAAGTTATTTATAACCAATTTTTTTTCGGATTTGTTGTTTTTTTTCCTGAGCATCTTTGTCAAGAAGATAATTTAAAGCTTCATATACATCTTTGAACTGTTTGTTATATTTATTTTCAAGTTCTTTGAGTTTATCGGTAAGCTCCTGATGAGTTAAAGCATATTGCCTGATAAATACAAAGGCTCTCATGATTGCAATATTCACCAATATGGCTTTTTCGGAGTTAAGAACTCCACTTAGCATAGCAAGACCTTGTTCTGTAAAAGCATAAGGTCTTGCGGTTATATTTCTCTTATTACCATATGCGGTCACAATTTGTGACCGCATATTTTCCCATTCTATGGGTGTTAATTGGAACATGAAATCTGCCGGAAATCTTGTGCCATTACGTTTTACCGCCTGATTTAAAGCTTTAGTGCTAACTTCATAAAGTTCGGCCAGATCGAAATCCAGCATTACTTTTTGACCGCTTATTTCATATATTTTTGATTGAACAGTTTGGAGATTCATGAAAATTGGGATAGATGATTTTATTGCATAGGTTTTTTGCTAAGTTATTTGTCAGAATTGATACCGATCAAGTTAGCAGTTTAAACGGCTTGACAAAACTGTCAACCTAAAAAATGGTTGGAAGGAGGAAAATGACAGGTTATTTGGCATTTACTAAGACTTTTCATAAAATCTTTATGTTTTCTTTACACAATTTCTTATAATTTTAGCTCTTATAATTTTATGGAGAAGGAATGGGGAACCAGAGCAATACGCATCATAAACTAAGTGCGGCAGGAATATTAATTACAATCGGTATTATTTTCGGTGATATAGGGACTTCTCCCTTATATGTAATGAGTGCTATTATAGGCGAGAAAAAGATCAGCGAAATGCTCATTTTAGGAGCTTTGTCATGTGTCTTTTGGACACTTACCCTACAGACTACCATTAAATATGTGATCATTACCTTAAGGGCAGACAACAAAGGTGAGGGTGGGATTTTCTCTTTATATACTTTGGTAAGGCGATACAGGAAATGGCTGATTATTCCGGCTATTGTTGGAGGGGCCGCCTTGTTGGCAGACGGCATCATTACTCCACCTATCTCTGTTGCATCGGCAATCGAAGGATTGGAAACTTATTATAAAGATGTGAAAATCCCCACGGTTCCCATTGTCATTGGAATATTGGTAGCACTATTTGTTATCCAACAATTTGGGACCAAATTCGTAGGAAAAGCATTCGGGCCAGTAATGTTTACATGGTTTGCCATGTTGGCATTTTTTGGGTCTTTGGCGCTTTTTCAAAACCCAATGGTATTAAAGGCCATCAATCCTGTTTATGCTTTTGAATTACTCGCAAAGTATCCGGGAGGGTTTTGGCTGTTAGGCGGGGTATTCTTATGCACTACCGGGGCCGAAGCGTTATACAGTGATCTTGGCCACTGTGGAAGACCTAACATTCGCATAAGTTGGATCTTTGTAAAAACTGCTTTGCTGGTGAACTATTTTGGTCAGGGAGCAAAGTTGCTTACAATGGAAGGCCAGCCAATAAAAATTATTGACCGCACCGGCGAGATTGAAAAAACCGTTTTGGAACTCAAACCTTTCTTTTTACTTATTCCCGATTGGTTTTTATTGCCATCGGTCATCATTGCAACAGCAGCAGCCATTGTTGCCTCCCAGGCATTGATCAGTGGTTCCTTTACTTTAATAAATGAAGCCATGCGATTAGGATTCTGGCCTAAAGTAAGGATCAACTATCCTTCTGATATAAAAGGACAGTTATACATTCCATCTGTCAACTGGGCTTTGCTATTGGGTTGTATTGGTGTGGTTTTATATTTCCAAAAGTCGGGCAATATGGAAGCTGCCTACGGACTCTCTATTATCATATGCATGCTGAGCACTACAATGCTTCTAACCTATTATATGATTCGAAAAAAATGGAACCCTTTTTTAATATTTTTCTTAACAATCATATTTCTTTCCGTGGAATCAGCCTTCTTAATCGCCAACCTGGAGAAATTCCCCCATGGTGGCTATATTACTTTATGCATCGGATTATTGTTGATTTCGCTAATGTATGTCATGATAAAAGCGAAAGCCATTGGGAAAAAATATGTAGAAATGGTCAAATTGAAAAATTACGGATCACTTATCAAACAATTATCAATAGACGACACCATTCCTAAGTATTCCACCCACCTGGTATTTATGACAGGTGCCGAACGCAATGATGAAGTAGAGGAAAAGATCATCCATTCCATTTTGCAGAAACAACCAAAACGTGCTGATATTTATTGGTTCATACATGTAAATACGGTTGATGAGCCCTATAAAGCAGATTACGAGGTAACACATTTCTATGCAGAAGATGTAATAAGAATTGATTTTAGTTTAGGATTCCGGGTTCAACCCCGTATCAGCCAGATGTTCCGTCAAGTGGTAGAAGATATGGTGCAAAATAAAGAAATTGACATAACAAGTCGTTATCAATCTCTCAATCAAAATAAGGTGGTAGGCGATTTTAGGTTTGTGGTAATACAAAAGTATCTGTCCAACGACAATCAATTACCCATCTTCCAGAAGATTATCTTAAATGCATATTTCCTTATTAAGAAATTTAGCCTATCCGAGCCAAAAGCTTATGGACTTGATTCCAGCAACGTCCTGGTGGAAAAATTCCCATTGATATTTACGAAAGCTAAGCCCATACAATTACGTCGGACATTTAGAAATAAACAGTTCTAAGGACATCATTCTTTATGTTTTATTTATAAAATCAAACGTATCTTTGGAATATGGATTCTTACATACTGCCAAATAGACTGAAGCGATCACAGCAATATCTGATAAGTCTCATTTTGGTATGCCTGGTTTCAGGCATAGGTTTTCTTACCACTGATTTTCTTGGCTATAGAGCTGTTGCACTATTGCTCTTGTTAACTCTTTCCATTTTGGCAATGGTGTTCGATATTCTACCTGTTTTATTAGCCGCTGTTTTAAGTGCTTTAATCTGGGATTTCTTTTTTATTCCTCCACGATTTACATTAACGATCGGTTCAGGCGAAGATGTTCTTTTTCTCCTCATGTATTTTGTGATTGCTTTGGTCAATGCAGTGCTTACATCAAAACTGCGTAAAATGGAAAAGCAGGCATTGGAGAAGCAGGAAAAAGAAAAAGCAATTAAACTCTACAATACGATCCTGAATTCCCTTTCTCACGAACTCCGAACTCCTATCTCGACCATTATAGGTGCAACGGATATACTCAAAGAAAATAATCCGAACATTTCTGCCGAAAACAAGCAAGTATTAATTTCCGAAATCTCTGAGGCTTCCATTCGCCTCAATCAGCAAGTCGAAAATTTACTAAACATGAGCAGACTTGAAAGTGGGATTATCACCGCCAAGTTGAACTGGATAGATGTAAACGAATTAATATACGGTGTGGTTGCCAAGTGCAAAGAGCAATCAGTCGATCATATTATCCAGGTGCAAGCCGACGAAAATCTTCCCTTGGTTATTTTAGATGGTGGATTAATGGAACAAGCCATTTACAACCTGCTTAACAACGCTATCTTGTACACCCCAAAAGGTAGTACAATCACTATCCAAACCGCCATCTACAACGAGCGGCTTAAGATTACTATTTCCGATAATGGAAAAGGATTTCCGGAAAGTGAGATCGAAAAAGTATTCGATAAATTCTATCGTTTGTATAATACCCAACCTGGCGGTACAGGTTTAGGATTATCCATTGTAAAAGGAGTGGTTGAAGCACATCAGGGAACTATTCATTTAAAAAATGGAAAACATGGCGGTGCAGTATTTACGATTGTAATTCCGGCAAAAACATCTTATTTATCCGATCTTAAAAATGAATAACGGCGAAATATTAGTAATCGATGATGAGCCGCAAATTCGTAAGATGCTGCAGATAACCCTAGAGGGCAATGGATATAAAGTAACCATGGCATCAACTGGTAAAGAAGGAATCATGATGGCTGCGAATCATCCTCCCGAACTTATTTTACTGGATATAGGATTGCCGGATAAAAGCGGACATGAAGTATTAAGGGAATTAAAAGAATGGTACAGCAAACCCATCATCATTCTATCTGTGCAAAATGATGAAGAAGATATTGTAAAAGCTTTGGACAGCGGTGCAAATGATTACCTGGTAAAACCATTTCGAACCGGTGAATTGCTGGCAAGAATGCGTTCATGTTTACGGCATACCATCGGCGATGATATTTCGACTACAATTAAAAATGAAGAACTGGAGATTGATCTCGCAGCTAGAATAGTTAAGCGGAATTCAGAAACGATAAAACTTACCTCTACTGAATACAATCTTCTTTCCATGTTTGCCAAAAATGCTGGTAAAGTATTAACCCATCGTTTCCTGCTTAATGAAATTTGGGGCCCCGGCTATATCAATGAAACTCAATACTTGCGGGTCTTTATAGCCCAGCTTCGAAAAAAGATCGAAGAAAACCCTAACCAGCCAAAGCATATCATTACTGAAAGTGGCGTAGGTTATCGTTTTGTTTAAACCAAATCTTTATAAATTCTTTATAGGTTTCAACCTTTCTTTGCAGGATATAAAAAAGCAAAGGATATGAAAAATATTTACTCTAAACTAACTCCTTTTATTCTCTTTCTTTTTCTGCAAACCTCTCTGTATTCACAAGTCGTATTGAGTGATATCGAAAGACAAACCATCATCGATCAATTAAAAAAAGAGATATTCGATTCCCTAAGAAAGGATCCTGAAATTCAGCAGTTGCTTTTGGATGAAAATAAAAACGCTTATAAGAAGCCTGAGAAAAGTGTACCCTTTGCCTGGGGAGATTTCAGCTGGACCCAAGGCAACAACAGACAAACGAAGAAAGTGCTGCATTCAAAATATTTTACGGGTGATGTTACCATTGATTGTAACTATAACCTAAACTTCAATTTTCCCATTGACCATACGAATACAGGCTCAACAGCAACTTTTAGAACCAATGAGTTGAATATATCATATATCGAGGCGGGCGGCGATTTTCATTACAAAGGGGTAAGGGCACGTTTAATGCTTCAATACGGAACAAGAGCTACCGGCATACCCCGAAGCGATAATTCACCGTTGAAAGGTCAGTTTGATTTGTACACCGCCCTGCGTTTTGTTACTGAAGCTTATGCAGGTTATCGTTTTAATGCCATGCATGGTATTGAAGTACATGTCGGAATGTTCAAATCTTATGTAGGTTTAAATTCATATAATAATTTTGAGAATTGGAATTATCAACCCTCTTATACTTCCGATAATACACCCTGGTTTTTTACAGGAGCAAGAGTTCAAATGTATCCGTCTGATAAATTAAAGTTGGAACTATGGGCAATCAATGGCTGGCAATCCTATGCTATGTATAATGAAGCACCAGGTCTTGGTTTCCAGGTAGATTATCGGCCCAAAGAATGGGTAAAACTAATATTTAACGGATATACGGGTTGGGATACACCAAATACTCCGGGCAGGGTTCGGGTTCATAGCGATAATAGTTTACAGATCCGCTACTACAACAATCCCCAAAGTAGATTTATCAGCAAAGCCGCATTTGCATTAACGGCTGATATAGGTTTCGAACAGGGTGGCGGAGTAGTTGCATTCGGGGGTGATTCAATAACACCATCACAAAATTTTCTAAGCGGAATGTTCTTCAACAGGATCTGGTTTGGCAGAAAAGGAAAAATAGCTTTTACATTTGGTGGCGGACTCATGTCTAACCCCGGTCGTTACCTGGCACTTTTACCTCCGGGTAATGGAGTGCTTACTCAAAATCCCGGTGATCAGTTCCACGCTTGGGATGCTTCCGCAGGAATACAATTTATGCCCAACGAAAATCTAACATTTGGTATTGAATATGTTACACGTCATAGTGATGTTCCCTATTTTGCGGGTCGTGGCGGAGTAACATCACCAAATGGTTGGAATGCACCTATTGGAAACCCGGTGGGTTATACAGCTGATTTAGTGAACGACGAAAACAGAATCATTTTTTCCAGCATATTTAGATTTTGACTATCTCCACCATGGCAAAAGGGGGTCTCGCAGCGATGTCTGTGATCTGGGGGGTGGAGAGTACGAGGAAATCAACACATGTTGAATCGGTGCATTAGTGGAAAATTTAACCAAACACCCTTGGATAGCAAAAAATCGACATTTGTTGAACTGCGTTGTTCACAAACATGGTTACATTGGCACTAAAGCGGCAGATGTGCGGACTATTTGTTATAATGTACTGGTTGGCACTAAAGTGGTTTTTCGTTTTGATCTAAAAATTATTAATAAAAAAGGCGATACTATTTTACTTAACGATATTTATCATTTGTTGGATTGCATGAGTGATTATTAACGAATTGATTGTGTAATTTCGTGATGAAATCACTTGAATCAAATTTTATGAATAAAAAAACGATCTTCCTGTTATTATTGTTGGTGTCTTTTGTTTCTATCCAACTTTCTGCCATTGATAAACCAGCCTATGCTATTTTTAATTCGGAAGGAAAAGAGGTGGATTATGATCAAATGATTAAATCGGTAAAAAAAAATCAGGTTATTTTATTTGGGGAATTACATAATAATTCAATTGCTCATTGGCTACAATTAGAAATGACAATATCTTTATTTGAGGATAAAAAGCAAGATCTGATTTTAGCTGCGGAGATGTTTGAAGCAGACGATCAGCTGATCGTGAATGAATACCTGAAAGGGAAAATATCGGAAAAAACTTTTGCCGATGAAGCCAAACTTTGGCCAAATTATACTACAGACTATAAACCTTTAATGGATTTCGCCAAAACAAATGGATTGGCATTCATCTGTGCAAATATTCCGAGGAGATATGCGAATATGGTATATAAATCAGGTATTACAACATTAGATAGCCTCGACCAATTGGCTAAAAATTATTTTGCTCCTTTGCCTATGCTATATGATACTTCACTAACCTGCTATAAAGAAATTGTTGCGAATGCCGGGGGACACGGAGGGGAAAATCTGCCCAAATCGCAAGCTATTAAAGATGCCACCATGGCCTGGTTTATTTATAAAGCGCTTACAACCACAAAACAGGTACTGCATTTTAATGGCTCGTATCATTCGGATCGTGAAGAAGGCATTGCTTGGTATTTAAAACAATATATGCCTTCAGTTACAATAGGCAGTGTTAGTACCAAAGAACAGGCAGATATAAAAAAACTTGCTGATGAAAATAAAGGTATGGCGGATTTTATTATTGTAGTTCCGGAAAATATGACCAAAACCTATTAATCGATAGATAAAATTCGAAGTATCAGAAATGATCTGTGACTTATTTTGCAAACGCTAATATATGTCCATCGGGATCGGCGCAATAGGCTACCATATCTCCCCAGTCTCTTTGTTCTGCCATACTTATCATTTTTGCACCATTCGCAATGGCCCGGCTTAGATATTCGTTGGGGTTATCAACCTGCAGATAGAGCTCACATCTGGGTATTCCGTTTCCCAATTCAGGATTTGGGGTGCTTGGACATATTATTTTCTGAATTCCTTTTTCAGGCATTAATCCGAGGAGAAAATGATCATTTAGTTTGAATTCTGTCATGCCCGGTACATCAAGTATAGATTTTTGCAATAAAACAGCCTCGTAAAAGGCTCTGCTCTTATCCTGATCCGCAACGTATAAAATGATCATAGGAAGTTTGTTCATTCATTAAATATTTGGGTCTCACTTCACTTTCCGATACAAAACTTACTAAAAATATAATCCAGCAGATCTTCAACATCCACCTCTCCCGTAATGGTTCCCAATGCAAACAGAGATGCACGGATGTCCATGGCCAATAGATCACCGGTGATCCCGGTATTTAAACCGGTCATTACTTTGTCCAGACTTTTTTCGGCCAATAACAAAGCTTCGTAATGTCGGGCATTGGCAACTATTATTTGCTGATCCTGTAATTGATTACCTATTGCTTTTTCAAAAAGCTGATCGGTTAATAAATGAATATGATTTTTTTGTTTGGCAGAAATATATAAATGATCAGGTGGGATGGCATCTTCTACAAATTTTTTGAGATTATCATACATCTTTTCCACTTCATCTCTTTTATTGGCAATCACAATGATTTGCAGATCATCATGTCTAAGTTTTTCAAGATCTTGTCTTACTTCTTCCTGGGTTAAAAGGGTAGAATCATATAAATAAATAAGGACCGAACTCTTTTTTACCTCATCATATGTTTTTTGTACACCAATTTGTTCAATCGCATCCGTTGCTTCCCGAATACCGGCGGTATCGATCAGCCGGAAACCGATACCTTTAATATGCAATACTTCTTCAATGGTATCACGTGTAGTTCCCGGTATTTCCGATACAATAGCCCGTTCTTCTTTTAGCAATGCATTCAGCAAAGTGGATTTTCCGGCATTGGGTCTTCCGGCGATCACCGTTTGAATTCCATTCTTGATCACATTTCCCAACTTGAATGAAGTGCGAAGATCGATAATAACTTTCCTGATCTTTTCTACGGTTTGTTGAAGGTCATTCCGATTGGCAAATTCCACATCTTCTTCACCAAAATCCAATTCTAATTCAATAAGTGCTGCAAATTCGATCAGTTTTTCCCGTAGTTTTTTTATTTCTGAGCTAAACCCACCTTTCATTTGATTTAAAGCAATGTCATGACTGGTTTTGCTTTCCGATACAATGAGATCAGCCACACCTTCGGCCTGGCTTAAATCCAATTTTCCATTCAGGAATGCACGTTTTGTAAATTCACCCGGCTCTGCAATTCTTGCTCCGTGTTCGATCAAAATTTCTAATGCTCGCTGAAGAATATAAGGTGAACCATGAAATGAAAATTCAATACAATCTTCTCCGGTATATGAATGTGGATTTTTAAAAACAGATACCAATACTTCATCCAGTATTTCTTTTCCATCTTTGAATTTTCCGAAAAGAATGGAATAACCTTTGGATGATTTGAGTGTTTTCTTTCCTTTAAAAACTTTATCACCAATCGGAACAGACTTTGGTCCGGACAAACGGATAATACCAATCGCTCCAATTCCTGGAGGAGTAGCCATAGCTGCTATGGTATCTGGATGTTGAATCACCGCCTGATCAATATTCTGCAAATTTCTCATTAAAAATGAGAAATCAAGTTTTTATTATTGATTATTAGGCGGTTCAATAACCTTTTACGATAAAATCCTCCTTAGTTTGTATAACATCCGAAGAAACTTACCTCGCCTTTCATAATTTGCTCATTTTCAGTTTGATTTATTTATATTACGAATGGCTTTAACGGTTTAATTCCTTAAATTTGCAGTATGTATAGTGATTTAGATCCTAATTAAATAAATCGTATGAAAAAATTATTTCTTCTGAGTTTTTTAGTGGTAATTTCCACTAATTTATTTTTTGCACAAAATAATGTAGCCATCAACACCACAGGGGTGCCAGCCGTTGCTTCGGCTATTTTGGATATTGCCTCAACTACTTCGGGGATGTTGGTTCCAAGAATGACTTCGGCACAACGAACAGGAATCGCAGCACCGGCAACAGGATTACTTGTATATGATACCAACTTTCAGGCATTTTGGTATTTTGATGGAACCATTTGGCGTCCATTTTTATCCAACAATACCGGCTGGACAACCATCGGAAATACAGGAACAGTTGCAGCCACCAATTTTATGGGAAGCATAGATAACGTAGATGTTGTATTTCGAACCAACAATACGGAAGCATTTAGAATGACAACTGCCCAGAAATTACTGGTTGGGGTTACCACACCTTCAGCACCTGGTACTCAAAAAATGGAAATATATGCAGCAGCTGGAGACGGAATATGGGGACACTCACCAAACGTTGGTGGTTATTTAGGTTACGAAACAAATTTTGTGGTAGGTTCAGCAGGAACAATACAAGGTTCTGGTCTTTGGGCAGCCAATCCAACTGCCGGTTATACCAGTTCTTATGCACAATCATCAGGAGCCGCAACAGTTGCCGCAAATATTAATTTTTCTTCTGTCTGGATTGCAAGTTACAACCTGGTTGATAACCCTACCGCAGGTTTTAATCCTCCGGGCCTCTACAGTCAGTTAAATGTTACCAATACCGGACTTGGAGGATTTCAAAACGCTATCAGAGCATATAGCAATCGTGGAACCATCGGAGGAAACCCGGGCTATACTGTAGGTGTAGCTGGTTTAGCAAATTCACAAAATCAGGATGCGATTGGTGTAATGGGACAAGCATTTTGTAGTTCCGGATTTACGATTGGTGGATATTTTGAAGGAAATACTTATGCCGGCGTTAATCAGGGTTATGCATATGTAGGAGGTAACGATGGTTTTGGTAGCACTAAAATTACTGGTCTGGGAGCTGTCGCCGAAATTATTCCAACTGAAGATCATGGACGTATTTCATTGATGTGTCCTGAATCACCAGAATATTGGTATCAGGATTATGGTACAGTTACATTGGTAAATGGTAAGGCTCATGTGGATCTGGATCCAATCTTAGCTGATATCGTATTTGTTGATGAAAATAATCCGATCCGTGTTTTCTGTACGCCTGTTAATATGTTATACTTTAACGGTGTTACTATTATGAATCAAACACCAACCGGATTTGATCTGGTTGAATTAAACGGCGGAACTAACAGTGGCAAATTGGATTATCAAATTATTTTGAAGCCTAAAACGAATTATGGTGAAGGCAGGTTCCCACAAGGTCCTGG
>JANWKQ010000212.1 GCA_025451295.1 Flavobacteriales bacterium
GATGGCGATAGACTTTCCTGGTTTTCCTCCCTGTGGTGCATTGGCTTTTGTAATTCTGGCACATTCTTCAGCACCTTCAGAATTCATTTTCATGGTCACCCTAAAACCACCTTTCGTATCATCCGGTTCAGAACTAGCATCAACTATTACGTCACCACCTAAGGCAGGTTTTCCTTTGCTGGTTCTTAACGCGATCAATCCAAATTCACTTCCATCGTCTCTGAGCGTCTTTTTTGTCCAGCGAAGTTTAAGGTCCTTTGGTAACATTTTTGCAATCTCCGGCATCTTCAGATATTTCATCACCAATGCGGTATCGCGGGCTGACGAAATTCCCACCATAGGGCCGGGCGATAAGAACTGCTGATTATTGTCTCCCTGGTAAAAATTGAATTGCATTCTAAAGAACAAAGGATGTGCTGCTTCCTGTTCAGCTGCATTCATATCGTTCCCCATGGTACCATTGGTATCCTTTTTATTGGTATCGATTAATTTATTGGTATCCGGTTTTAAGTCTACCTGATTTGTATCTGGAGGTATAATAGTATCACGCCCCAAGGTATCCATTCCTTTGGTGATTTTTATTTTTGCCAGGTAAGCATCTATTTTTTCGAGTATTGGATATACCTCTGCATTTTCAAAAGTTTCATAGAACTCCAGTTTAGCGGTCGCCTGTAAAAGCTGTTGAACACGGGATGGATCTTTTACACCGGGTAATTCCACCAGGATCCGATTCGTACCTTCCAATAACTGGATGTTCGGTTGAGTTACTCCAAATTGGTCTACCCTAGCATCTAATATTTCCTTTGTACGAATAATGGCCATATCCGCTTCTCTTTTTAGGAGCGGGATCACCTCCTCGTTCTTCATGCTAGCCTTGATCATACTCTGTTCTTGATGACCAAATATCTGGGGACTGGCAAGCCTTCCACCGGGTCTAATCTTAAGGAATTCCTGTACGAAAAGATCAACGTAATTTGTACGATCCACTTTTTGCAACTCCGTTGCACTCTTAATAGCTTGATTAAAGGCACTGTCAGTGCTGTTGTTGGCCATTGCTCTGAGCAAATCTGGAATCGAAACCTCCAAGGTTACGTTCATCCCGCCTTTCAGGTCAAGCCCAAGGTTGATCTCTCTTTTCTTGCAATCCTCATAAGTGTAATCAGCTAACGAAAAACCTTTAAACCCCACTCTGAAAATCACCTTGGTTTTGATCGAATCAAGCATCGCCTGCTCCAACTCAGTACTGTCACCGGCTTGTGAATGGATCCGACTTTCAATCCTGTTTGTGATCAATGTAAATGACAAGTGCCAGATACAAGCCAGTGCAAGTAAAATTGCAAATACCTGTATCGCTCCTTTGTTCTGCATAATGCTCTACTTTTTAACTGAAACGTTTATAAAAAAATGTCCGCAAAGATATAGGTTCCAGTGGATATAACAAATATAAGTTCAGGGTTGAAGGGGTCAGGAAAACTTCAAAATTTGCTATTCTAATGTTCAATATTCTGCAGTTCAGCGTGGGTTGGGGCTTGGTGGGGAGACGTCCCAAGGGACTTCTGGGCGACTAATGCTAAGTAGCTATTGTTCAATATTTTGGGCTGCCATTCGGGTTAGTCGCCTTTAGAAACTCTGGCTGGTGGCTATGTCTTCTGTCAGGACTGCTAGCGGCCCGGTCCCGATAGCTATCGGGAGAAGCGGCATCCTTTTTTGTTGTACCCTCGTCCGATTGCTACAGGTCCCCGCCTTCGCGGGGATGACTCGTTTTCAAAATGAATAATACGTAAACCTAATTCGAAGCCGAGTCATCCTCCGCGAATGCGGAGGACCTTAACCAAACTAACGGAATGTTTGATGGGTACAACAAAAAAGATATAGCGGATAGCCGGTTGGGCCGCCATACTGCCATTTATTATCCATAAAACCGCCCATTTTGACCTCTCCTCTTTTATGACTATTTTTGAAGTATTAGGATTTGCACACATTTCCCAAAAAAATGAAAAAAATTGCGGTAAGCCTTCTTTGTTTCTTCTATCTGTCTAATCTAAACTTTAGCCAGGTTTTCGGATTCTACCGCACCGATAGCATTACCGTTATTGATAATATTCTCGCCGCCAATGATACGCTAACCTTTGCCTGGTCAGGTGGATTAAGTCAATCCGAATTTTCTGATATCGATCTCGATCTGGATGGTATTCTCGACATGTTTGTGTTTGACCGGGTGGGTCATCGCTTTCTCCTGCTAAAAAATTTGGGTATTCCCAATACAATCAGCTATAAAGGTCATTTTACCGATTATAATTCTTTCCCAGGTATGCAAGATTGGGTATTACTCGAAGACTACGATGGTGATGGTAAAAAAGATATTTTCCATTATTGGAATGGAGGCATTAGTGTATACAAAAATATTTCAACCGTTGGAACTGTCCAGTTTTCACTCACCAAATCACAATTGAAATCCAATTATGTTCCACTTACATTGGTATTATATGTAAGTCCGGCCGACATTCCTTCCATAGCAGATATTGATCTTGACGGAGATCTGGATATTCTCACCTACGGATTTTCTACCGGTTGTATGGAGTTTCATAAAAACCTTTCCATGGAAACCTATGGAAACGCAGATAGTTTATTGTTCATCAAACAAACCGACAACTGGGGGCTTTATAGAGAAGGCGTTTCCTTGTATGATATCGACCTAACGGATACCTGCGATACCGGACGTCATACCGGATCTACCTCCTTAGCGATCGACATGGATGGTGACCTGGATAAAGACCTTATTGTGGGTGGAGCCGGGGGTTCTAATATGGCTTATTTAAGAAATGGTGGAAACACCACCTTTGCACAAATGGATTTTGTAGATGTGGCATTTCCACAAAATAATATTTCAACGTTGCCGGTGAATCTTTCTCTGTTTCCAGCGGCTTATTATTTGGATGTGAATAATGATGGGAAGGAAGATCTCATTGTGGGAAACAATGCCACTGGCACCAGTGAAACCGCCACCAGTATATGGCGATTCAAGAATCAGGGCACTACATCGAATCCTGATTTTAAATTTCAGCAAAATGATTTTTTACAGGATGAAATGATCGAATTGGGTGAAGGTGCATTCCCGGCATTATTTGATTATAACAGGGATGGATTGACGGATCTGGCCATTGGGAATGTAAATTATTTTGCAGCTAACGGACAAATTGCTGTATTGCGCAATATGGGTAGTGCATCACAGCCTGTTTTTGAATTGATTAATCTGGATATGGGAAGTGTAAGTACCCAGACAATTAAGAACGTTACACCCACCTTTGGGGACATGGATGGTGATGGTGATGTCGATATGATTGTTGGTGAGACCACAGGTTATATTCATTATTATGAAAACACAGCACCCGTTCTGCCCAATCAACCGGCTCAATTTGTACTCACAACAACCCAATACTTTAATATCAAAGAAAATAGTTTTAGTGCTCCGTTTATTATCGATCTCAATATGGATGGAAAAATGGACATTGTTTGTGGAGGCCGGTTGGGAAAGCTTAATTATTACGAAAATACCGGGTCAACTGCTGCTCCCAATTTCAGTAACGTCCCAACGATTTCCAATTTAGGTGGTGTTAGTACGGTTGATCCTAATTTCAGTTCATCAGGTTATAGTGTTCCCTGGTTTTTTATGGACAATGGGAAACTTGAATTATTTCTGGGTAGTTATTCCGGGAAAATTTATCACTATACCGATATTTATGATGGCAGTAACAATATTCAACCCAACTTTACCTGGGTAAGTGGTGTGGTTGCCTATTATAAGGATGGAATTAGAAGTGCTGTTACCGTTGGCGATTTTAATAATGATCTTTATCCTGATATGATCTACGGAAACCTTGGTGGAGGTGTGGATCTTTTATATGGACAGTTTGCCTCGATTGGTATTGAAGAGGTCCTCAATCAACCAAATGAGTTCCTGGTCTATCCCAATCCGGGAGAAGATGAGTCGATGATCTATATACGGACCAAAGAAGAAATCAACTTTCCCCTGGATATTGCCATCTATGATCTTTCCGGCAGACTGGTGAAGCATTTGAAGGAATTTAACATCCATCAGGGAATCAGTGTTCATGAGCTTTCCAATGGACTTTATATATTTGAGTTAAGGTACCAGTATACTTTGGTATCAAAATTGAAGTTTATAAAACAATAAACACTCCTTAACATGAAGAAATATTTTCTGCTCTTTCTATTATTAAGTCCTTTTGTTTTAAAGGCACAAACCAGCGAAGAAGAATATCCGACCGGCAAGATCAATAGAAGTATTTTCTTTGCAAAAGCAAATAAAGCTGACTACGAACCGGAGTATGAACGTTATGTTCCAAATGCGGATGCGATCAAATACATTAAGGCCAAGAAGGGAAAGTTCCAGATAAAGATGATCATGGGCTTCTGGTGTGATGACAGTAAAAAATATGTACCACAACTCATTAAAACTTTGGATGAAGCAAAGTGGGATACGGAAGATAACGAACAGCTCAAAATATTCGGTGTTGATACCAATAAATGGGCAGGATTTGAAGGATTCAAATCATTCAATATTGTAAAGGTTCCAACCATCATTGTTTATATGAATGACCGTGAGATCGGAAGAATTGAAGAATCACCTAAGGCAACCATCGAGGAAGACCTGGTTACGATCATGAAGTCGATAGAGTATTAGAATGCCCGACAACCAACATCTCAATCCAAACTTTTTAAAGAAGAATCTTTCCGAAATAAAAGTGCAGGATCTTTTTGTTGAGATCCAAAAAGGAGATGTTGCCTCGTTAAGCAAAGGGATTACGTTGCTGGAAAGTGATCTTCCCGAGCATACCGAAAAAGCAAATGAATTATTAAATCTTTGTTTACCACATGCTGGTAATTCCATACGGATTGGGATCACCGGAATACCCGGTGCAGGAAAAAGCACATTTATAGAAGCGATCGGAAAAGAAATAATTGCTGAGGGAAATAAGCTGGCTGTACTGGCGATTGATCCGAGTAGTTCCATAACCAAAGGAAGCATATTGGGTGATAAAACCAGGATGGAAGAACTGAGCAGAATGCCCGAAGTTTTTATTCGCCCTACCCCTACATCAGGTAATTTGGGTGGTGTGGCCCGAGCCACCAAAGAATC
>JANWKQ010000213.1 GCA_025451295.1 Flavobacteriales bacterium
CTTACACCACTTGATGAGGTAGTTCCTGATTTGTCCCAACCATTATAATAAGCATTGGCAGCAACAGCAGGACGGCTTTTTAAAATACAAAGAATAAAATCAGATTTATTTACGGTAGAAGCAGTTCCGGAAGCGGCTACTTTTAATGAACCGGTAACGTTAGAAGTTGACGGCTCTGACCCTGGGTTTGAACATCCTGCACTTTCGTATTCGAAAAAGAAAATCCACTGGCGAAAATCAGATGCTGAAGCCGCAGCCCCACAATGCTGTGCCAGTAAAAAATATGGAGTACAATCATTACCGGTATTATTTACCAACGAACCTGAACAAAGTCCAAAAGAAGCACCTTCCTTTACCTGCACCATAGCCACACCTCTTCTTTGGTTGGTCCAGCTTGATCCTTCAGAACAAGCTGCATTTACTTCACAGGCATCAGAGTCACCTACATTTTTAGCATTTAATACAAGAGATGGATCAGCATTGCGATAAAAATATCCAACATCCGTTATGTGCAATTTCAATTCACCAAGCGCTTCCGCTGGAATGATCAATTCTAAAACGCATCTGTCACCCAATACGGTTCCGGTGATCATAGCACCATCATCCGGGTTTTGTTCCGAAGTATAGGGGCCTACCGTGTATTTGGTTGAAGGATTATATACTCTCATTTCTGCTTTTTCGGGCAGGACAAATTCGTCAAATAAAACACTCATTCCCTGCGCACCGGGCGAAGAGAATTCAATACTGCAAATCAGGTTGCCGTTTGCATCATTTTCCCATACAGCATCATTGAATAGGTTGACCTCGATCGGGATGGCCATCCCAATCCTGTACATAACACCTTGTTTGGCCCTTTCAGCATCCTCATACTGGACGGCTGCCATATCAGGTGACGCAACACTCATCACTGGAATGTCAACGATGGCTTGAGAATACCCTATGTTTGAAATTAAAAGCCCGGAAAAAAGGAATGGTAGTAGTAAGCGTCTTTTCATCTTGAGTGAGATTTGTATTTATATAACGAATATAAGCATTTTTTAACGGGTTCAAAATACCTTCTGTGAGTGAATCTATTTTAGGCTTGTCTAAAAATATTTTTGTATATTTGTACCTGATTTGGATGTTATTATGGATGCTATCATCAGTTTTTTTACCAAGATAGGCCCGGTTTGGGCCGCTTTACTGGCTACAACCTTTACCTGGTTGGTCACGGCTGCAGGTGCTTCCCTCGTCTTTTTCTTTAAGACAATGAAACGGGGAGTGCTGGATGTAATGTTAGGATTTACTGGTGGAGTAATGGTAGCTGCAAGTTTCTGGTCCTTATTAGCTCCATCCATTGCAATGAGTGAAACCATATATCCCAAAATGCCCTGGATGCCAGCCGCTGTTGGATTTGGATTGGGAGCTATGTTCCTTTTTGTGCTGGATAAATTTTTACCGCATTTACATATCAATGCTGCTGAAAGTGAAATAGAAGGGGTAAAGACCCAGTGGCATAAGACTACTTTATTGGTGCTGGCCATCACATTGCATAATATTCCTGAGGGGTTGGCTGTAGGGGTTCTATTTGGAGCTGCCGCTGTTGGTATGGATGGAGCCACCTTTCCCGCTGCTGTCGCTTTAGCTATTGGGATCGGTTTACAGAATTTTCCGGAAGGTTTAGCTGTATCTATGCCACTACGGCGTGTTGGTGTTAGCAGGTTAAAGGCTTTTTGGTACGGACAACTTTCTGCGATTGTTGAACCCATTGCTGGTGTTATTGGCGCCATTGCAGTTGTTTATATGCAACCTATCCTTCCTTTTGCATTGGCTTTTGCAGCGGGTGCAATGATCTATGTGGTGGTGGAAGAAGTGATCCCCGAAACACAACGGGATAAATATAAGGATATCGCCGTGCTTGGATTCATCGGCGGATTCCTCATCATGATGATCCTGGACGTTGCCTTGGGCTAAATTTATATCGGTTGGAACATAGTTTTTATATTGAGCGAACCGGTAGAAATAAGAAATCCTATAATAGCATCAGTCCATTTTGTTCTATTGCCGGAGGTAAATATATCATGTCCGGTTTTTTCGAAGACCACCAATTTTTTTTCTCCCTTTAAATTTGTATAGATTGCATCAATCTCTTTTGAACTTACCGCATGATCTACCTGGCCATGCATGAGCAGGGTAGGGCAGTCAATTTCTTTTGCATAATCCGCAGGGTTATGATCATAGGTCCAATAATCACCATGATAGCTTCCCCATAGCATGAGCAGATCTGCCATTGGAAACGGAGGGATCCCAAAATTCTTAAAACGGTTCTTTACGGTGGTTTTAAAATAACCGAAGGGACATTCGAGCATAATACCTTTTACATCCGGGTGATGATCCTTTACGCATTTCATAATAGCAACAGCACCCATCGAGATCCCGAATAAATAAATATTCTTTTCACCTTTTGCTTTCACATGATCATAACAAGCTTTTACCTGGTCAGCTTCATGGTAACCGATGGAGGTTGTATTTCCGTCTGAACCACCGCTCCCTAAAAAATCAACAAGCACGATGGTATATCCCAGGTTATAAAATTCTTCGGCTCTGGAAATCAGAGAAGATTTTTTGTTGGCGTATCCATGAAATAAAATGATGGTGCCTAGCCCCTCCTCGTTATGTTTTCTCCAAAGTTCAAGATTTCCTTTATTGGTAGGAATATTTTCTGTTTTATAATTACGAGAAGGTTTTGAGCCATTCCTTGGTCTTGGCACATCTATTCCGGTAAGTATATACTTGATCTTTTTCATGACACTGATATTGGAGGTGTCATATACTTTCAATTTGGTTTGATAGCTATCAGTAAAATGAGTAAACTTATAGGAATGGTTGTAGGCAATAAAGTTGAGGAGAATTATAAAGAAAAAGAAAACCGCGAGGAGAATATAGAGTATTTTCTTTCG
Organism: Flavobacteriales bacterium; assembly: GCA_025451295.1. Lineage (GTDB taxonomy): Bacteria > Bacteroidota > Bacteroidia > CAIKAF01 > CAIKAF01 > JANWKQ01. Next base: position 2,940 of record JANWKQ010000213.1, read on the forward strand.
CATAGCAACTATAACAGTTTTTTATTGAACTCTCTGTACTGATCTGGTTGCGTCAGTTCAAAATCCTTAAAATCCTTTTCGGTAATAAGCATTCTGCCTAATGCATGATTGTTTACGCAATAAATGAAAGGAAAAGATTGGCCGTTTAAATATTTAAAATTTTCCATGTAGTATACTTTATGATAGTTTTTAGTTCTCCCTTTGAATCTTTGATTTTCAATAGTACATTCATAGTAAAACCATATATTATTTTTCCATCTGTACCGAAGTCCCCTATACTTGGTAATAGTGGCTACAGTAAATGCCGGATCTTTTTTTATCTTACGAATGATCGATTTGTTTTTTTTCGAACGCCATATATAAACAATGATCACAATCAATAGTATGGCCAGGAATAGAGGCATATGATGGAATAGATTAAGTAAATGCAAAGCGACTATAAAAAAAGTCGTCCCTATCCCGATAGCTATCGGGACCAAGACGACTTTCATGTGGAGAATACCGGATTCGAACCGGTGACCTCTTGCATGCCATGCAAGCGCTCTAGCCAACTGAGCTAATCCCCCAAAAAATGAACTATTCTCCCGTGAAGGATGGCAAATTTAAAAAAAAATTCCAACTTTGGGGGAAATTAATAGAGTCAATGGAGATCTACCACCCATCAATGAACGACGCCCTGGCGATGGAAATAGGCAGGACTATGGATCATTCCATTGAGATTTTTGAAGCCATTCCCATTACCGGAGGTTCAATTAACACTGCGCTCCAACTCAAAACCAACAAAGGAACTTTCTTTGCCAAGTATAACGACCATAGCAAATATAAAGGCATGTTCGACCTGGAGGCAAAAAATCTTGGACTGATTGGTTCTACCAGAACATTACACGTTCCACAGATTATTTCCTCGTTTACTTATGAGGATCTCGACTTTCTTGTACTGGAATATATTGAATCAGCCTCTCCTCACTATGAGTTCTGGAATGACCTGGGTTTTGGGCTTGCGCATTTACACAAGAACCAGTCAAAAACATTCGGGCTTGAGTACAATAACTTCATCGGTTCACTTCCCCAGGAAAATAAAATGACAGATACCTGGATTGAATTTTTTGTAGAACGTAGACTAAATCCAATGCTAAAAAAGGCGGTGGATTCAGGTAAAGCAGATATTTACCTGGTGGAGAAATTTGAAAGTCTTTATCGTAAACTTCAGGATATTTTTCCACCGGAACCGGCTTGTCTCCTTCATGGGGATCTTTGGAGCGGGAATGTGATGAGCAATGTGGATGGTGACCCTGTGGTATATGACCCTGCTGTTTATTACGGACACCGGGAAATGGATATTGCTATGTCAAGGTTATTTGGGGGTTTTGAAGTGGAATTCTATGATGCCTACAATGAGGTTTATCCTCTTGAACAACACTGGGAGCAACGTGTTCAGATATGCAATCTATATCCCCTGCTGGTACATGTGAATCTGTTTGTGGGTTCTTACATCCAGTCGATCAAAAACATCGTGAATCGTTATTAATTCTTGAATTATTTTTCTTAAACAGTGATTTGTCATCACAAATCAGGGACATGCGATACTCTGGGTTTGAATCACGCCAAATATATCTATGTATAATCTATAACAGCCACCCACACCTGTATTAAAAATAACCCCTGTACCAGGTGTATCCAGGTAAATATCGCCGGAAGAAACATGTAGTTTAGTCCTTGGGTCGATTGTATTGATTCCAACATTCCCATTGTCTGTTATGAAAAGCATGGAGGTAAGAGATGAATTTACAATATTCAAACTGGAAGTCGCATTTGTATTTCCGTTTCCTTGGACGAATAACTTTGAAGAAGGACTAAATGAGGCCGGAGTGCCCCCAATTCCTACTTGGCTATTTCCATTATTTGATAATAAAAACAAAACATCCGTTGCAAGCTGGGTTCCGGGAGCAGTTCGTTGAACACAATTGAATCGTAAAGCAGCGTTCAAACTACTCCCTGTTGCATAAGGAACAACCTGCCAGGCATAAGTTGAGCTTTGATGAAAAATCGTACCACCCCGATTGCTTATTGATGGGCTTGCACATATAAATAGGGCATCAAAATCAGTTGCTCCTCCATTGATATCGACGAGTCCTTGTGGCATAGCTGTTTTTATACCGATATTTCCGGTATTCATGATCCGCATTCGTTCTGAATTGTTAGTTCGAACTACTAGATCCTGGTTATCAATAGTTCCTAAAAAATTATTTGTAGCATTGGTACCTTCATTACCTGTCGTTGCCCAACCATTTTGTTGTCCACTAAACATTCTTATCCACAGCGTTCCATCCCAATAGTAAAAACCTGGAATAACATCATTTGGAAAGGTTCCTGCTGTAGCCGTGTTATAAACCAATAAAGAGGTTGCCGGAGTTATAACCGGTGAAGTAATGTTTGTAGCACTTAGTGCAATCCTTGGCACTAGCAGACCACGATCAGTAAAATCCAGATCTAACCCGGCTGAAGAATTGGGAATAGACCCGGTTGCATTGATCCCTACATTTTGACTGAAAAGAATAGGAGGGGAGGTGAGTAAAATAATAATAAATATTTTTTTCATCGATCATGTTTTAATTATTTGCTTTGCAAAGCTTGAGCGGCTACTTTGAACTTTAAGCCAATAGTATCCTTTTGGCAGATCGGAAATATTAACTATTGAGGTATGGGGATCGATCGCTTCAATACTAAAAATTAGCTGGCCGCTTAGATTAAAAATAGAGATTGTTTTCAAAAAATCTGCGTCGGCATTTTTAAAGTCGATGTTGATCTCGTGTTGTGAGGGATTGGGGAAAACAATAAGTTCAGAATGTTCCATGTTGTTTAGGTTCATGATATTTGTTGAGCAATCTTTAATAAATGAATATTTAACAGTATCCCAATAATTCACACCCCATTCTTCATAATCCCAATCCGAGCCTGGTCTGCGATAATCCCAATAAGCAAAATGCCATCCGTTACAAATGGCAATATCTGTTAAGTCTGCCAAATATTGTTCACCTCCTATTTGTGGATGAAGCAGTCCAAATTCTCCCATGATAATGGGAGAACCAGTTTGTTGCTGAAATTCGACCACTTTTGAAAAAGTTTGGTTCTCAAGAAAAGATCGGTCGTAGTGTGCAATACCCAATGTTGAAATACTTAAGTAATCTCCTGGATAAGCAACGGAATTTGCAGTATCCGCCTTCACGTATTGTTGAGGAACATAATTGTGAAAGTCGTATATAACAAACGGATCCGCCTGGGGCTGAAGGATTGAAAAATATTCCGGTGTTGAGTATTGAACATTGGCTACAATGATCGGTAGGTCCGGATCGATCGATCTTACACTGTCGATGCATAATGCCATTAAATCACGAACGTTAATATTGTTAAGGATCATACACTGTTCAAGAAGTTCTGGTGTTAGAATACAAGGTGTGTTGAACAATGGATTGGGCTCAACAAATAAATTGAGTCCGACAAACAAAGTATCTCCATTGTATCGTTCTGCGATCTCGCCACACATACCTGCGTAATGACTTTGTTCTGTTGCATTAGTCCATATTGTACTTTGAGGGGCTATTCCTTCTGATTCAAGATATACATCCCTTCTTCCGGGCCCTTGCCTAACAGCAATTGAATAGTAAACACCAGTTTGCCGGCAATAAGAAACCATCGAGTCAATCTGTTGAATATTGGCATCAACGATATTAAAAGGAGCTTCGACTTCTCTGAAACCAAAACAGCCAATCATCACAAAATTGGCATCCGTAGATTTCAGATCTATGATGTCCTGTAAATTCTTCGGGCTGTCATTAAGAATATTAAATCCTCTGAAATAGCTACTTGTTTCCCATTTATGATATTTGGAAACGACTTGTGCATGGCTAATGTGGACAAAAAGAAAAAATATAAGTCCAACAACAAAAAGCCCCTCGATAAGAAAAAGCAGTATGGTCTTTTTTTTCATATGGATCAACGAATAATAATTTTATGAAATGTAGTGTTGCTTTTCTCAGTATGTTCAAGACAAAGAATATAAATACCAGCTGATTCAAAAATGGATCTGTCAATCTGAAAGTTATTTACCGAAACCGCTTTTTTTGTCATTAATACTTTTCCGGAAAGATCTGTAATGGTAAGTGATCCGGTAAAATTCTTATTATAAAAACTGATCATCACATTTTCGGAACTTGGGTTGGGATAAATGTTTATGTCAGGGGTTATTGTTGAATTGTTGATGGAGGATGTATTTATTTCCTCCAGATTAATATTATCAATTTGAATACTGTAAGGAACTAATGGAAGAAGTGGCGATTCGGTGGATACGGTGAGATAGGTATTATTATCCATACCCGCTGATATAAACGTAAATACATGTTCAAAATAAGTCCATTGATCATTACTAACAACTGGACTTGAGAACAACGATGTTCCAAACGTAACCGGATCGGATGAGTAGCCAATATTAACAGGAGCCGATGAATAGGTAGGATCGCATTTTTTTGCATAGAAACTGAGTTTGTAAACTGTTCCTTCCGAAAGTGATTGAGAAAGTTCGAGGGATAACCCAACATGGTCTGCTGCAACATCAGCACAAGCTGTTGGAAGGTCTACATAGTTGAATCCGTGTTGAGCATTTACACAAACAGGATCAGTAAAAGGATCTGAGATCACCAATGATTGGACTCCGCCAGGCAATCCCATTGAATTGTCCACGATGGTCCAGGCACTGTCGCTCAGACATGTGGTGCTTGCAACTGCAGAAGAAATGTTTTCGAAACTTCCGTTTAAAACAGACATTTGTGGAAATGCATGTATTGAACTCATCAATAATATGCCCATTAGTAGATTTGTTTTCATATTCTTTTTTTTTTGTTGCAGTAAAGTTCATTCTAAAATAATTACTCAAAAAGGCCGCTTGAAGAAGCGGTAGTTAACATTGAGGCAACGGTAAACTGTACTTATCGAAGTACAGTTACCATTCCTGCGTGTTCCTGTTGTTTTCCGCAACCATTTGTTGCTTTGATCAGATATACATATACCCCTTCTGGAACTATCTGGTCATTATGGATACCATCCCATCCGCCATCAGGTTTATTCCAACTATAAAGTTCTACACCCCACCGATCGAAAATGTATCCCTGGAATTCACCTAGTCCTGTATACCCAACTGTAAATGCATCGTTTAATCCATCACTGTTTGGCGTAAATACATTTGGGATGTATAGTGTACTCATATCATTGGCCAGATGGATAGTTATACTATCTGATACCTGGCAACTTCCGTTGGATATAACTACACTGATCACCGTATCATTTTCGTTGGCAGGAATGGTGATGGTTCCATTTGTTTCTCCATTTTGCCATAAAAATCCTGAACCACCGCTAACAGTCAATGTTATTTCACTTCCAATACAGGCAATGGTATCACCGGTTAAACTTACCACTGGTAATGGATTTACACTAATATTTACGGTCTGGGAAGAAACACAACCGTTGGCATCAGTTACAGTTACAGAATATGTGGTTGTAGCAGAGGGACTGATAAATATATCTGGTGTATTATCTCCGGTATTCCAGAGATACGTAATACCTCCATTTGCGGTAATGATTGTTTGTTCTCCGTCGCATAAAGTTGAATCTCCGGTGAATGCAATAACTGGATTAGAGTCAATTTGAATATTTGTTGTGGCAGTTCCGGTGCAACCATTTACATCCTGAGAGGTAACTGTATAAATTCCCGATTGAGTAGAAGATGCAGGATTGAGGATTGGATTTTGCTGGCTAGATGTATATCCACCTGGACCTGACCAGGTATAAGTACCACCTCCTCCGCTAAATAAACTGATCATACTTCCTTCACAAACCGGTCCGCTATTCGAGGCGATGACGATCAGACCAGGAATTAAAACTACGTTTGTTGTAGACGTATTAGAACAACCATTATTATCTGTTGCTGTAACGGTATAAATTCCGGCATTAGAAAGTGCTACCGGATTAATAGAAGGATTTTGCAGGTTGGATGAATAAGCGGATGGTCCAGCCCAGGTATAGCTTACTCCACCGCTTGCATTGAGATCCAATGATGAACCGGTACAAACAGGTCCGTTATTTCCGGATATCACAACGGGTAATGGGTTAACAATAACAATGGAGGTATCCAGCATCAGCGTGTATTCTATGCATCCCTTAACAGTGATCGTGTCTGTCTGAGTGGCGACAAAATTGATGGATGGTGTGGTTGCACCAGTGCTCCATAAATACTGACTCGCATTTTGTGCAGTCAGTGTTACGTTATTTCCGTCACAAGTATTCACATCCGTAAGCAACATATCGGTAGGATAATCATATTCCAGAATAAAAGTTTCTCCGTGAGAAGGAACTCCGTTTACCACCACACGCATCTGATAAACACCAGCGGGTAGTTCACGATTTCCGCTACTTCCAAGAGGAAATAAAATTTCGGTAAAAAGATTTGACCAATCGTTGGTGGTTCCAAACATGCTGTTGTGGATATTATAAGGCAGTGTTCTTTGAAATGAGGTACCGTGATCATTTTCTCCAATTCTGGTGATCATGACCACCGGATGATTTTGAGGAGAATTATCGGTTGACTGACCACTACCACTTGCACCACAACCGGTGACAGAAGGGTTGTAACGATCATCACGAAAACCGGTACCGTTGATTTGTACAATTGCATTACCCGAAGAAGAAGGTATTGTGATCGTTAAAGAAGCAGGAGCAATTGTTCCTATAGAAGGGATTTGTGTGATGAGTGAAGAGGTAAATGGATCGAATAACTCAACCTGTGAGCTATAAGCAGGGCCGGATGAAATTTGACCCGGACCGATCAACACTAAATTATTCGAAAGTAAACTAACCCGATGATTCGTCTTATTAGTGATCAGATTGGCGGATACATCATATGAATTTTTGATGGGATCATAGATCTCAATCTGACCAACCCAGGTATTTAAATTTCTACCACCAATGATCACCACTTTTCCATTGTGCATGAGGGCTGACGACATTTCTCCACGAGCACTAGTCATATTACCCGCTGTTGCAGTCCAGGTGTCGGTAACTGGATTGTAGATCTGACCAGTGGCTGTCGCATTTCCAGAAAGATTGATGAAGCCACCACTAACTAATATATTTCCGTTTTCCAGCATCTGGGCAGAAAAACTCATTACGGCCGTTACCATGGAGTTACTGGTTGGCGTCCAGGAGTCATTGCAGGGATCATATAGTTCGGCTGTTGCCACTGTATTGGTTCCGTTAGTACCTCCCATCGCCAGTACCTTCCCATTTTTTAATAGGATCATTTTATGATTGGATCGCGGGGTATTCATTGGAGCCAAGGAGATCCAGGTGTTTAATTGTGGATCATATATTTCACAGGTTGTCAGGATGGATGTTCCATCAAAACCTCCCGATGTTAGGATCCTGCCATCCATTAAAAGGATAGAGGCATGATTGGTTCGTGATTGGTTCATTGCTGGTGCAGTAGACCAGTTTCCGGAGGAATAGTTATAAAACTCGCAACTATTATGTACCGAAGCTCCATCATTTCCGCCAATCGTCATTACATTTCCATTTACCATCAGGTTAGTAGTATGATTGATTCGGTTGGTTGACATGTTGGAGGTCGCTGACCAGGTATTTGATGAAGCGTTGTATAAACTGCAGGTGTTGCTACCGTTTGAAATTGATGATTGTCCACCTCCCGCTACCAAAAGATTTCCATTGGGAAGTAATGTTTGTGTATAATTATTTTTATCCGTTGCAATAGCTGAAGCTGCCAGTGTATTTCCTGTTAAATTGCTATGATCATACACGAAGCAATCCACAACACCAGTGCCTGAGTTATCATTAAAACCTCCTGCCAGCAAAACCCTTCCATTATGTAGGTTAATTGCAGAACTGGAGCTCCATGTGGCAGGTAATATTAAAGGAGATGTTGTCCATGAATTCGAGGTAGGGTTGTACACTTCAATTACATCTGTTCTTGGACCCGCTCCACCGGTTGATTGCAATCCCCCAAAAACTGCTATTTCGTTATTCGGAAGAAGTATACTTCCAGATTGTCTTCTAATTGTGGTCATACTTGGTCCTGCTGACCAGCTGTTGCCAGTGATGTCATAGATCTCTGTCGTATTTAATACTCCGCCTGCATTTTCTCCTCCAAGAATCAGTACCTTGTTATTATTCATCAAAAAAGCCTGATGAATTCCTCTGGGATTAAGAAGACTTCCCGCAACCGACCAAGTTAAAGTAGCAGGATTCAACAATAAACATTCAGATGAATAATTACCCATGGTACATAGTCCACCTTCACATCTGCCGCCAATCAATAATACATTTCCGTTAGGAAGTAAGGTGAGTGTTGTTCTGCTTCTACCGCTTGATAACATTTGGGTGGGTGTCCATATATTGCTAACCGGATCATAGACCTCCCCAAACTGATCTCCGTTATCAGGATTACAAGCTCCTACTGAAGAATATTGCCCCACAACCAAAACCCTTCCATCCTGCATGAGTATGGCAGAATGATCATACCGTACATGAGCCATTGGGGTAACCATTGTCCACGCATTACTTATCGGATCATAAATCTCAGCTGAATCATTACATCCGGATCCATTATAACCCCCACAAACCAATACCCGGCCATCACGCAAAACAGTAGCTGTAAAATCTGCTCTTTTACTATTCATGTCGGCAGCTGTGGTCCATGTATTGGAGATGGGATCATAGATCTCGGTGGATTTGAGAACATTGCTGAGACCATTTGTACCACCGCCGCAAACCAAAACTCTACCATCATTTAAAAGAACAGTGGCATGGTTAAAACGGGCTTGTGACATAGGAACTGATGGGATGAGTTGTTGTGCACTCAGGCTCACAGTTAAGGTAAGGATTCCGATAATTAGAGATAACATTCTTTTCATGACGTTGAATTTTAGATAATCAAATATCACCATGTTATATGGCCTTTTAAAGTAGGTATGAGGCAACGGTAATTGTGGATGAGGTAACGGATTTCTAGTGGGCTGTTTGGTGGGCGGCCTGGTCCCTCCCGATAGCTAACGAGATGAGCCAGGCCGCTGGGTGCTAATGGAAACGTCAGTGCCGCATAGTGACAATGCGAAGCATCCGTTATCACTACTCCGGACTTGATAGAATGACTATAGCTTTGGGTGATACAATGATCTATGATTGAAGATAGGAGAATACAAACAGGATCACACTTATAAGAACCGCTGCAGAATAAAATTTAAAAGTTTTCATAGTGTTGGTATTATAAGTAAATAAATAGAACAGGACTTTCCCATTGCTGAGTTTGCAGTTTGGGGGCAGAATTTTTCTGGGCATTTTTCAGCAGTATGTTTTTCTTTACCCCATGAATAATCCGATCATGCTGGTGTTGAACCATTTTATTGGGCTGTCCAATGCAACCGAAAAGAGACAAAGTAAAAGTGACCAGAAGAAATTGACAGACTGTTTTCATATGTATTAATTTTGAATTTACAGCCAAGATAGGTCAGCAATAATAGCCGAAAAATGCCAGATGAGGCAACGGTAAGTTTGAATAAGCGAACGGTATTTAGCCCAGTTGGTAGTTCACCGGAATAACGATCTCAACAACCGTTCCATCGATTTCCTCGCCTTTTTCTCTTCGGTCGTAAATATCCACAGATGCCTTGTTACCTGATAATTTGGCGATAAGGTTGAGCCTTTCAACGGTTATCTTTAAAGCAAGCGATTCCTTTTTTACACCTTGAGTATCTTTCTTTTTCATTTCCTTAGCTTTGTTAAGACCAATACCATCATCTTCAACCCTAACCTTTATATAGTCTTCTCCCACCGCCTGGAATCGAACGGTTACTTTTCCACTTTCTTTTTTAAGCATAATGCCATGCCATATGGAATTTTCGATAAAAGGCTGGATAAGCATCGCAGGTATTTCAGTATCATAGGCACTTATTTCTTCATCCAGAATGATCTCATAGTTGAATTTGTCTTTAAAACGTAATTTCTCAATCGACATATAAAGTTCCAATCTTTCAATCTCCTCTTCTATCGAATTCTTCGATCTATAAACATTTTCCAGGGTTAGCCGAATCAATTTCGAAAACTTCGACAGAAAATTATAAGCAGCATCCTTGTCATTTACCGTGATATAATGCTGCACCGAGGCCAACGCATTAAATATGAAATGAGGATTGATCAATGCTGATAATGCCTTCTGCTCAAGATCCAGAACTTTTTTATGGGTGGCTAACTTTTCTCTTTCTGTTTTCTTAATGTAGAGAATTCTTCTTCGGATCACAAATACGATCAAACCGCTTACCGTAACAGCTTCAAGTAAAATAAACCACCAGGTCGACCAGAATGGATTTCGGATTGTAAAACTCAAACTGGCAATATTGCTGCCTTCCAATCCAAAGCTATTGATCATCTTCACCTCAATGAAGTAGTTTCCTGGTCTCAGATCTGCAAATTCGATCGACCTGTTTTTGGTTGTGTTCCAACTGCCCTTGTTAATTCTGTAGTAGTAAACACTATTCGTAGGATCCGAAAAAAAACGAGAAGAAAAACGAATGGAAATATTATTTTCAAAATGTCTGAATTTCTTGTTTTGGATTTCCCGATATTCTTTACCGTTAATACTGAAGGTCTCAAAATATACAAATGGCAAAACATTGGATATCTGTCTTTGTTGAGGTATCTTCATGAGGCCGTCAGAAGTCCCTACCCATAAACTGTTCTTGTCGTCAGGATATAAAACAGTGATCGCTTTATTCCTTAAACCAGCATGGTAGTCAAAGAAAAGGTTTCGTTGATAATCAAAATAATTTAAACCATTAGAAGTTCCCACCCAAAGATGATTATGATTGTCAATTACCAAGGTATGGCAATTGTTACTATTAAGTCCGTTTTTCGTGCTGTAATGGGTAATTATTTTACCGTTAAACATGGAGATACCGTTGGATGTGCCAATCCAGATATTATTGGCAGAATCCGTTACTATTTTGTTGACCTGGTTTCCTGATAGACCATTTTTCTCATTTATATTCAGTACAATTTTATTGTTTTGTAAATTCAAAACATACAAACCAGAATCTGTACCTATCAGTAAATTTTTATTGTATTCGCAAAGAGAAAGAATCTTTGTGTTTTTTAGGGCGTAGTAGTCTTTAAGCTCTACTTCGGCAGATTCAGATAACCTGGCGATTGTTTCTCTATATCTCGAACCCCATATATTACCAGACTTTGACTTATAACTGAATTCAACTGAAATACCTGTTTCAAATTGTTTTTGTGATTGCAGCGTTATTGGATCAATCATCATGAACCTCCCGGATGAAAGCGATAATAGAAGATCACCCTGAAAGGAGATCATAGAAGTAATATATTCCTCTTTACCCAGATCAGGCGGATTCACTATTTCAATCTTGTTTTCCAGAATGAAGGCAAGTTTCTCATTCATTTTCAAAGTACTTATCCAGGTTCTTCCATTGGCTGATCCAGCAATAGCACTAATAAATCCCTCAGGTAAACCATCTTCTGTAGAAAAAAAGTAATCTGTCATTTGATAATAACACCTTACTCCCTGTCCATACGTGGCTATCCAAAAATTACCTTCTATATCCCTTTCAATATCTGTTACCGTTATTCCGTTGATCTCTGCCAGGATTTGTTTTTTTGCATGGTTCCCGTAATTGAAAAGGATCAATTTTCCGTCGGTTCCTGCCCATAATACACTATCGTTCACCACCTTTACCGTCTTAATTTGTCTTCCTTCAAATACAGGATGCTGGATCATGAATTTCGTTCCTTTATCCAGCCGCAGAATACCCGAATTGGTTCCCACAAAAACATTTCCTTTTGTATCCTTATCAATAGAGTAGGCTGGAGAAACATTGAAAGGCGAATAAGTGGTTACATTTCCACCAGAGGTAATAAAAAGACCTGAGGCTGTGGAAAAGAGAATTTTCCCTGGATTTATCTCTACCATGTCAAACAGTTTTGTATCACTTGAAAGATCGATAACCTCTGTTGTGCCATTGCCAGGATTGAATTTGAACAAACTATTGAGGACATTATCGTAGGCCCAGCCGTTATTATTGGTATCAAATAATAATGCCGTAATGTTTTGGGGTTTGGTAGAAGCTTTAATATTGTATTCGAAAAATCTTTCATCTTTTTTATAGCAAAGGCCACCCCCATAAGTGCCAACCCAAATAGTTCCGGTCTGATCCTGTGCTATGGGTAAAACGGTATTTCTTCCGAGTCCGGTTTGAGTATTAAAATTTTGGGTACTGTTTCCATCAAACCTATCCAGGCCATTGTCTGTAGAAAACCATAAAAATCCTTCATGATCACTATAAATACGAAATACTACGGGGTCAGAAAGACCATCATTAACTCCTATTGATCTGTAAAATAATTGTTGTGATGAAAGAGTAAGGCAAATTCCACTCAAAAAGATACACAGGACCAGAGTTCTCATATACAAGTCCTATCTTTTGAGATTTAGACTCAGATGCTTCATTTTATCTATGAACTCCGGAAGTTTTCTTCGTGACAGCGAAACCTTTGTACCATTATCAAGTATAACAATTCCACCATCTTCATGCATAAACTCTTTGATCCGGGAAAGGTTTACGATATGTGATTTATGTACCCTGAAAAAATCATCCTGATCAAGAATATTCTCAAAATCCTTGAGGGTTTTTGACAGTACAAACTTTCCATCATCCGAATATACCGTCGCATAATTATCCTCTCCTTCAATATAAATAATACTATCGGTAGTGATCACTTTAAAACCTTTGGTCGAGGGAAGGGTGATCCTATTAATTTTTTTATTGTTTAAAAAATTAGCCACCAGATTATTTAAAATATCAGCCTGTGGGAATATTTCAGAAATATTATTGGTACTTCTGTTATGAATATCTACCAGTTTTTTTACGCTATTAACGAGATCCTTTACATCAATTGGCTTTAAGATGAAATCCAGGGCACTGGCTTTAATGGCTCTAAGTGCATATTTATCATGTGCTGTTACAAAAACAAGTGATATGTTTTTATCCTCAATTAAGGGAAGTATTTCAAAGCCCATTTCTCCAGGCATCTCAATATCACTAAAAACTACGTCTATATCCTTAGCGGATGTAAAGATTTCCCTGGCTTCCTTAATGGAGGCAGCTATATATTTTACCTTAATTTCTGGACAATATTGGGCCAGGAGATTTTTTAAATTTTCTCTTCCAAATTCTTCATCATCTATGATCAGGGCATTTAGTTCCATTCTTTTATTCTTCCTGGTTTGGTTGGCAATGTTTCTGTTAATGGCAGATAAAAAAGAAATAATAAATATATCATTTATTTAACGCAGACTCACAAAACCAACGGAATCCGCTCAGGATTTTTCCTTACGAATACGGAAATAGGTTAAGATTTAAAAAAAACAAAATCATAAAGTGTTGATTATCATTAATTTAAACAGTTGGCCCTTTTGTAGAGATCGTGAGCATATTAAAACATCTTCGTGATCTCCTTTCTCTAAATAGCGATTCTCTTATCTTGGTATCATAATTGCAATCATTTCATATAAATTCATACATTTGGTTGGATGCCA
>JANWKQ010000214.1 GCA_025451295.1 Flavobacteriales bacterium
AGACCAATGGTGTTGGGAGTATCAGGGGCCTGGGTTGCAACCGGATAAACCGTTCCTCTCGGAATGATTGGCGAAATGATTGAATCTGAAACATTAAAATCGGGAAATAAAAGATCCATGTTATCCTGACCTATCACTTTTAATGCATTCGTTAAAGAAACATCTGTGGATCTTCCTGTAAGCATATCTCCCATATACTTGAGAAGGAGAGCCGATTTAGTGGAGCTCCATTTTTCAGGTGCATAATTGAGTAGTTTATATTCGATTGGATAGTCTTTATAGGTTAGCTGATCAATATATGCATTCACCCCGGCTGTATACGCATCAAGCACAGGTTTGGTTACGGGATCATTTTCAAAAACCTTCACTGAATTTTCTGCCGCCCAGGCAAGCCCCTTATTCCGGTTAAGTTTATCGATGAACAATGTTTTAGATCCGATCACTTCCGATAATCTTCCGGCAGCTACTCTTACCTGGAAATCCATTTGCCATAATCTGTGCTGAGCAGTTACATAACCCTGTGCAAAAAAAAGATCCTGTTCATTGCGGGCATAAATATGCGGAACAAGCCGGTCATCATATACGATGGTTACTTCATCCTTCACACCTGTTAGCAGAATGGTTTTATCTATATCCTGCTCTGCATTTGCCGCATTATATAAAAAGCCCCAATATGGATGAGTTATTTTTCCAAATGGAGGCAGCGTAGTAGATCCGATTGAAATACCAAATTCTAATACGAATACGAAGAATCCTGTGATCGCAGTAAAAAACAGGAACTTAATGATTCTATTCATTCGGGCAAAACCTTTTAATTGTGTGATTACTTGGGATAAAGGTCAGAAAAAAAACAGTGAGTAGGAAATAAATTGCTGATATTGACAGAAGATCAGGCCATGGTGCTGCCAATACCCTCGATGGTTTTATGGTTGGTTTTTTTTTGTGCCTTCGCAAGGATAAATCGGCCAATTGATTCTATGGCTTTGTCAGCCTGAGGAAGAAAGCCACCAAAGGTTTGGAATACATGTACCATATCTTTGTATTCTTCGAATTGAATGTCCATACCTTCATTGAGTGCTTTTTGGTAAAAAGCCCGGTTTTCGAACAGGAGAATTTCAGCAGTACCAACTTGAATCAAAAGGGGCGCTATTCCCGCAAGGTCAGCATGAATAGGCGATGCAAGAGGATTCCGGGTATCATCACAGGCATATCGTTTTCCCCAGATCCTTACACTTTCTGCATCAATAAATGGATCATATTTCTGATGTTCAGCAATTTCAGGGCAACTGGCTTCAAGATCTACCCAGGGTGACATACAAAAACCAGCCAGAGGTTGGGGAAGCCCTTCTTCACGTGCTTTTAATAAGGTAGCAATAGTAAGTCCACCCCCGGCAGAATCCCCACCTATGGCAATCTTTTCGGGCTTAAAACCTTTCTCAAGAAGCCATTTATAAGCAGTAATACTGTCTTCCAATGCGGCCGGGAAAGGATGTTCCGGTGCCAGGCGGTATTCAATAATGAGACATTGGGTTCTGGCCGATCTTGCAATCCTAGCCGCCAGTTTTTTATGTGATTTAATCGACCCCATTCCATATCCTCCTCCGTGCAGATAAAGGATCACACTATCACTATCAATTTTATCAGGTTTGATCCACAAGGCATCCATGTGTTCAACCATTTCGGTTTCGAACCTGACTCTTTTTGGTTTGCGAAGAAAAGAAGTAAAAAAGTCCATTCCCTTTCGGTATTTATCCGGGGCATAGTCCTGTCGGTATAAAACTTTTTTAGTAGCCTTAAAAAAGAATTTTATAAGCCAGTTTCTCATATGGGACCGAAAGTTTAGTTTAGTCGCCAAATGTAGAAAGGTTTAAGTGAAATGCAATTTGAACCGGGATGGTCGTCCATCTGGAAGAATTTGGGAATTGGTATTCAATATTAAGTCTTTCCTCCGGTAAAAACAAGTTATTGGGTGATAACTTTAGGCTATTTAACCACAACCAGAGAACTTAGTGCCTTAATAACTTATCAACTTACCAACCAAATTACACACATTGTCTTATTCTTTCTGATTCTGCTTCCAATCAAAGTTTATATTTGATAAACAATTCCTCCTTTTGAATGAGTACATCCCAGATCTTTATCTATCTAACCCCGGTAATGACAGCTCTCATCGGTTGGTTCACCAACTGGGTGGCCGTAAAGATGTTGTTCAAGCCAGTAAAACCCATTGGACGCGGCATTTTTAAGATACAGGGAATTTTTCCAAAACGCCAGGATAAGCTTGCGGCCAGTATTGGGAAAATGGTAGCCGACGAATTATTGACCACTCACGATATCCGCGAGAAAGTTTTAGATCCGGAGAATGTGGATGGCTTGTTGGTTTTTGTAGAAGACAAGGTAGACAATTATCTAAATAATGATTTTCCGGCTAAATATCCCATCACTTCTTTATTTATTGGTAAACGTAGAAGAGAAAAGATCAAGCTTGAATTGATGGAGGAAGTGGATGAATGGGCTCCAAAAGTGATCGAAAAAGTAATGGATGATCTGGATAAAAGCCTGAAAGTGGAAGAAATGATCGCTCAAAAAGTGGCTGCTCTTCCTCCCGATAAACTGGAGCAGCTCATTAATGGTATTCTCAAAAAAGAATTTAAGTTTATTGAGTGGAGTGGGGCCGTCCTGGGCTTTATTGTAGGGGTTATCCAGGTGGTCTGTATTGAGATCTTTAAATAATATCTGGTTTTTCCGGCAGATAACAATATTTGTCATCACCTTTTCCCGAATTTCAATCGTAGATTTACACAAACTTTCATACATGCATTTTTTAAAATGGTCGATTCTGGTTGTTGTTCTTTCCACAGGACAACTTTTTGCACAGGTTCCTAAAATAACACCGGCAGTTGTTCCAGGTCCCGGAGAAATGTATACCTACAAATTCATTAAACAAACAACTGCGATCGACACATTGTTAAAAGGCGAAAATGTTTTCTGGGATTTCAATAAAGTAAAAGACACTGCTATTTATTTCGAAGAAGTGTACCGGGAAACGTTGCCTTCGCAAAACGAAGTCTTTGAGGATGCCTATTCGATCGATTCCACTTCGGTAAGAACAGAACTGATCTGTTGGGTTAATTATCTGGATAGTTCCGGATACTATAGGCTCGGTGCTTATGAAAAACCGGAGGTGTTTGAAAGCGAAATACCTTATGAATATCGGGATACAATGGTACTTTTAAAATTCCCTTTTGTATTTGGTGAAAAAATAAAGGACAGGTATGAATTTATCAAGGGCGATCGTAAGCATCATAAAAATCAATATGTAGAGGTAGAGATCAGTTGTGATGGGTATGGAACGGCCATTTTACCCAATGGGGATACCTGTTATCAGGCCATGCGGATCCGAAGGGAAGAAAAATTTTATCATATCGTCAACGAAGCCGCCAAACCTGTGGGTGTTAAAGTTATTTTTTACTGGTACAGTGCCATTAAACAAAATTATTTTATCAAGGCCACCTATATCAATGGTAAACCTTTCGATGCCTGGTATCAGAAGAAGCGATCCATCATTAAGAAAAAGAAAAATTATAATTGATCAGGGGACATCTCATCATTTATTTGTAGTTATTTCTGCTGGTAGGTAGCGGAGAGATCATTTTATAAACTTTTTGGTTGACCAGAAATTTCCCGATTGAACCGTAACGAAATAAATTCCCTTTGTAATAGATTCCGTATTGATCATTGTTGAATGGGTGCCAACCTTGAGGTATTCGATCATTTTTCCGGAGATGTCATAAATAAACACCTGATCAATCACTTTATTTTCATCTATTAATTTTACAAACATTACTTCGTCAACGGGATTAGGCCCGATTGTAAAATCTACTTTGTTTTCTTCATCCACTAAACCTGAAATGGCTGTGGTATAAAATCCGGTATTAGGCAAAACATCATGAATTCTATAATTATCCTGACCAACACCGGCAATTAACTTGATCACACCATCCATATCAGCATCTATATAGGATAACTTTGTACTTATTTTCATGGTAGTGGTGTTGACCACTGTTTTATTTACATCATAGTTAACAATACTTCCCCCACCGGTATCAAAAGCCTCGATAAATTCCAAAAAAGACCAAACGGTAATGACCCGGTCATGGTTCATATCGAAATCCATTAATCCCATGCACGGACCGCTGCTGGCTCCTGTCCAGGTGTCTCCATTGGTGGTGGTATCATCCATATCGATGGCAATATGGTATGCATAATCCGCCGGAAAATTATTGTAGGATTCAAAGATGAACCAAGCTGAATCCTGTGCAATATTGTAAGCATAGGATATTTCCATAGCATCCATGCAGGAGCAGGCACAGTCGCCGGAGGCATCCAACCCCAGGGAGGTAAATGATTGAGCATGATTGGTGATGGGATATAATAATAGGCAAATACCAGTGCATAAAATTTTAGAACCTTTCATATTGGGTTGTGTTTAGTTCAAAACTACGGAATAAAAACTAAAAACACTATATTTATTCTTGCATGAAATTTCTCGGATTCATATTAACGATTGTTGGTCTTGGGTTTTTACTCGCATCTGCTTATTTATATATCGATCATCAGCGTTTTATGAAAAATGCAAAGGAAGCGGATGGTGAAGTAATCCGAATCGATATTATAGAAGATGAGGATGGTGATAGCTACATGCCAGTCATCAAATATTATGTGGGAGTAAGAGAAATTATTGCCAGACCTGATGTAACGTTGTCGCCACCCTATGGTAAAAACGACTTTAAAGTGGGTGATAAAGTTCATTTCAGATATGATAAAGATGATCCGGGGAAAATATTTTTCATGAATTTTTTTGAGAACTGGGGAGTGGCCATCATTTTTGGAATTATAGGCATTGTTTTTTTCCCTATTGGGATACTTATTATTTGGATCATTGAACGAAAGAAAAAAATGGAGCAATGGTTACATAGAAGCGGAGAGAAAATTCTGGCAGATTTCATATTGGTTGAAATGGAACATGGAACCACCAAAAATGATAAACATCCTTTTTATATTCTTTGTGAGTGGACCGATAAGATGACCGAAATTACTTATCGGTTCAGATCAAAGAAAGATATTTGGGAGGATCCAACCCCTTATATTCCGGTTACAAAAAAGATCCCCGTTTTAATAGATCCAAAGAGGCCCAAAAAATGGTTCCTGGTTGATCTTGACTTTTTACCATCGTCGGCCTTCAAATAGCCCAGAAAAATAGCTTTATTGTCTTCATTTACAGTCGGCTAAAATTAAGGAATTCTAAATCCGCTGCCTGTTTTCCATCGTAAGTATCTTCAACAAATCAAAAAATACATTTATATGAAAAGAAAATTATTTGTAGCAGTGGTTTTAGCCCTGTTTACAACGACTACAGTTATGTTCGCCGTTAACGGCATCCTAAACCCTTCTTCTATAACTGCTTCAATTTACGGTGACTGGGTAAAAAAAGATGACGGTACCTGGGCCGGCAACATGGACGGTAAAAAATACTGGTATAAACTTGATTCAAGTGCGAAACTTTGGTGGAGCACGGATGGAAAAGCCTGGGCTGCTGTTGATAATGGAATGTGGGCTGATAAAGATGGCAAATGGCTTAAAATCGGCGAAAAGAAATTATGGTGGAGCGCTGATATGGGTGCTACCTGGAGTGAGGTTCCTGAATGGAAATGGCAAGGGCCTGATGGTGAGTGGTATAAATTCGATGCCACCTGGAATATTTGGGTAAATAAGTAATCAGTAAATGGTGATTCGGGTTTTCCGAATTACTAATTACCATTTACTAATCACAATCTTATAGTAAGTGGTTAGAGTCTGAAAAGGAGGGGCTTTCCTCAGCCACCTCCTTTTCTATTTTTATTCTTGTCCTGCCTGAATGCATCTACCGGGCGTTTGGTTAACAGCGTATGATTTTATTTTGAAGGACGCTGCACCCGTATTTTCCAATAAGATCCATCCACAATGGTTTTCACCATTTTTATGAAGCATCACTCCGATATACGTTGTTCCTGCAAATCCAAATGCCATTGAAGGCCATGAGGAGCTATTCCATGGGTAGTTTTTAATGTAGAGCTCATTTTTCCAATTATCTGTAAAGACAGAAATGGTATTTCCACTTTCAAAATACCAGGCATGTTCAGGTGTATTGTTAGTAAGATTACTTATAGAACCTGACACTTTATTTTCGGGCTGTAAACCAGTAATTTTTAGAGAATAGTTAAAGGAGCTGCACCATGCATACGGAGTTGGTGCTGAAACATGCACATGGCTAACGGTAAGTCGAAAATCATTCACCAAATCCTGATCCAGGTCAATATCAACAAATGCAGTTGAATTTTCCGGACTTGGGAAATAAAAATAATCACCATGACAATAAGTGAGAATAGAAGTATCACTGGAAGCTGTGTATAGATCCGGTTCTGGATCGGTAAAAAGAATATTATCTGTACTACTGTCTTTGCAGGTTGGGGAATTGGGTTCACAACTATAGAGAAGTACCAGAGCCAATGGAAGGATGAATGTTCTTTTCATGTTCTCAATTTTTGAAGCCCGGTAAACAGAAAACGCTGTTATTTCAAAGTTAGTATACTTTTTTTTAAACCCCAAATAAAATTGTTCATTTCTTTTTTATTCAATCACTCGTGATCAAAATTGAATATCTATATTATAGATGTTGAAATTGACAAGTAATTTACCAAAACATGAGTTTAAAACATCACGAATTTATTAAAGGACGTGGAGCGCAGATCCATACCAAAAACCAGTTTCTCAAACAGGAATATGTAACAGAACATGATGAGGGGCTCGATGAACTATGGGAAATTGACCAGAAAACCATGTACCTTATCGAACATCCTAAAAAAATGGTGAACAAAGTGGAAAGTCCTGACATAGGGCTGGCCTATTCCATGAATCCTTACCAGGGATGCGAACACGGATGCATTTATTGTTATGCCAGGAATACCCATGAATACTACGGTTACAATGCGGGTCTCGATTTTGAATCAAAAATTGTGGTTAAGGAAAATGCTGCTGCAGTTTTGAGAAAACAACTGGATAACAAGAACTGGCGACCTGACGTAATTATGTTAGCCGGTAATACGGATTGTTATCAGCCTGCTGAACGAAAATATAAAATTACCAGGCAAATCCTGGAGATCATGTTGGAATATAAACATCCCGTCGGGCTTATTACAAAAAATGCTTTGATCCAGCGGGATATCGATATCCTGAGCGAACTGGCGAAACTTAACCTGGCGCAGGTAAACATTTCGTTGACTTCATTAAAAGAAGAAACCCGATTGTTACTCGAGCCAAGGACCGCCACTTTAAAACGGCGACTGCAAACCATGGAATTACTTTCAAAAAACAATATCCCGGTTCGGGTAATGGCAGCACCCATGATCCCTTTTATTAATAGCGATGAATTACCGGAAATTTTGAAAGCCTCTGCTGAACATGGAGCGTTGGATGCCGGATATACGGTGGTCCGTCTCAACGGAAAAATTGGAGAGATATTTGAGAACTGGATCCGTCAGGCATTACCCGATAAAGCTGACAGGGTCTTAAGTCAGATCAAAAATGCACACGGAGGAAAGTTAAATGACAGCCGGTTTGGTACTCGTATGAGAGGTGAAGGAAAATTTATCGAGAGTTTGAGTAATATGTTCCAGCTGGCTAAAAAGAAATATTTTGAGGGTAGAACAATGCCACCCATGGATATTTCGTTATTTCGAAGGCCGCTAAGCGGTCAATTAGAGCTTTTTTAGTTATATTTGGATATAATTCTTTTCGATGAAAAAGTATGCTCTGTTTCTAGTATGGGCTGTGTTTCTTGTTTCCTGTGAACCGGAACCTACACCTAATAATACAGTGTCTATTAAATTCAATATTAACGCAGGAGCTTCTGCGCTGTTATATGATACCGACTATCTCGTAGGAACGGACACAGTTCAGTTTACGGAAGTAAAATTCTATGTGAGCCAACCGGTTTTTTCTTCGGGAGCAGATGTAATCGCTTTTAATGATTCTTATTTTTTGGCAGACGCAGCTCAATCCAACAATACTTTTGTGGTGGGAGACGTGGGAAAAAGAACAATTGATGGTGTTGCCTTTGGTTTTGGTGTGGATTCAAGCCGGAATACGCAAAATGGATCAAAAGCCCTGCAGGCATTCAGCTATGGAGTGAATCATCCGTTAAGTGCTTCCAATAATATGTACTGGAGCTGGAATCCAGGTTATGTATGGATGAAGCTGGAAGGAAGAATTGATGCAAATGGTGATGGAGACTTTTTAGACGTAAATGAAACTTTTAGTATTCATACCGGGATTGATCCTGCTTATGTATTTATTAACCGGACTTATATTTTCACAATGAATGATGCTCCCAAAACCATTCAAATAGACCTGGATGTTCTGCAATTCTTTACCGGATATAACCTGGCAGCAAATCCTTTTGCACATCCGTTGACGACCGGATCGGCAGATTATCCAAATGTGGTAGCGATACAAAACAATGCCAACAGTGCGTTTGGCAGCTTCTATGAGTAATGGATTTGAATAAATTTTTTTAATGTCACCGCAGAGACGCAGAGACGCAAAGTACAACGATGAAGAATTTTCTTCGCGTCTTCGCGCCTCTGTGGTCAAATGTTGTATCTCAACCATCCTATCAGCTCTTCTTGCTGGCCTTTTTCTTTTCTCCTGTGGCAAAAAATATCAGGACAAAGAATTTGAATTAAATATACCACCCGGATTTTCCCAACCTAACATTCCCAACGATAATCCTCTAACTGAAAAAAAAGTTGAATTGGGTCAACTTCTTTTTTTTGATCCCATTCTTTCTGACGATTCAACAATTTCCTGCGCCAGTTGCCATGTTCCTGAATTGGCCTTTACAGATGGAAGGAAATTACCACTTGGTATTAAAGGGAATTTAGGGAATAGAAATTCTCCTTCGTTGGTGAATGTCGCCTATTATCCCTATTTCTTTGCAGAAGGAAAAGTAAACAATTTGGAAACCCAGGCCCTGGCTCCCGGACTTCATTCCTCCGAAATGGGAACCGAAATGAGAAAAATGATCTATCGGCTAAGAAACAATTCTTTCTATAGTAAGAAATTTAAAGATGTTTTTGGTGAAGAGGTAGATGTAAAACATTTTGTATATGTCTTGGCTTGCTATGAAAGAACTTTGATAGCTTGTAATAACAGATATGCGGAATTTATTGGTAATCTCAATGCTACTGGAGTTTTCTCGGAGGAAGAAATTGATGGATATAATTTATTTGTAGAAAATGATTGTGATGAATGTCATACGGGAAGCCTCATGACCGACTTTTCATTCCAAAATATTGGTTTATACGAATGGTATGATGATCCCGGACTTGCTCGTGCTACTGATCTACCGGGAGATTCTGGTAAATTTAAAACACCAACATTATTGAATGTGGAATATACAGCTCCATACATGCATGACGGCAGTTTGGCCAGTCTCGAAGAAGTGGTCGAATTTTACAATTCCGGGGGGAAAGCCCATAAAAATAAAAGTGAATTCATAAAACCATTGAACCTAACGGATATTGAAAAAAAATCACTGGTAAGTTTTTTAAAGACATTAACGGATGATGATCTGAAAAATAAAAACGGGATATTTAAGAAACCGACGTTGAAATACAATTAATCTTTCACTAATACTTGATCTCGGTCCCTTTTTCGTCAATCCTAAACTGTCGTCCATCCAACTCAACCAATGCTACCCCCTGG
>JANWKQ010000215.1 GCA_025451295.1 Flavobacteriales bacterium
TACCTATATCTGTTTTGGTTTGATAAGCCATGATCTTTTCTGTCTCCACCTGCACAGAAAGTTCAGGGCTATACATTCTTTTACCCAGTTTGATCTGAAGTGTATGTGTACCCGGTGCTAACTCAACAAAAATAGATTTACCCATGCCCACTTTTGATCGGACCTCTCCATTTACGAACACGTTGTACATTAAAGCTGCGTTAGTCAATTCGGTTTCACGTTTAACTACAATCCCTGTCATACCTGTAAGGTCGGCAGGCATTTTGTTTTTTCTGTTCTGAATAAAATTATTGATGATCATAATAGGAAAAAGTGGTAGTATGCAAATAAGAAATGTGAGTCCAACCGGAATCATTACATAATAACTCCCGCCCGATGAAAATGTTTCTATAAAAGTGGCCGCCGGCTCAAGTTGAAGGATGGTGGTGACTGTTGCAATGGTTGCAGCGATGATCACCCAGATCAAAGCAAGTCTTTTCATTCTAAACTTTTTCGAGAATTATAGCATAACCTTGCCCCACGCCAATACACATGGTACACAAAGCATAGCGTTTTTGTGATAGTTGAAGTTCCAATGCGGCGGAATACACAATTCTTGCTCCACTCATGCCCAATGGATGTCCCAAAGCAATGGCACCTCCGTTGATGTTGATCCGTGGATCATTGTCTGCAATACCGAGCTGACGTGTACAACTCAAAACCTGCGCAGCAAATGCTTCGTTGATCTCGAGGATGTCGATCTGGTCGAGTTTAAGTCCGGCTCGTTGCAATGCTTTTTTTGTGGCTGTTACCGGACCAATCCCCATGATCCTTGGTTCAACACCTGCAACAGCAGAACTCACGATCCTTGCTTTTGGAACCAGGTTGTATTTTTTCACCGCATCTTCCGAAGCAATCAGCAATGCGGCAGCTCCATCATTTAAACCACTGGCATTCCCCGCTGTAACTGATCCGTCTTTTTTGAATGCCGGTTTGAGTCCACCTAAAATTTCCAGGGTTGTATTCGATTTTACAAACTCATCTTTATCAAAAGCAATCGGATCTCCTTTTTTTTGTGGAATGGGAACAGAAATGATTTCTTTGCCTAAACGTCCACTGTTTTGTGCAGCCGTAGCTTTTTGCTGACTCCACAAAGCAAATTTATCCTGGTCATCACGCGAAATATCCTGATAAAGGCTCAACAAATTCTCCGCCGTTTCACCCATGGCATCCACTCCATATTTTTCTTTCATCCGTGGATTAATAAATCTCCATCCAAAACTACTGTCGAACATTTGTGCATCGCGTCCATAAGGTGTGGATGTTTTAGAAATGACCCATGGACCACGTGTCATATTTTCCACGCCACCGGCAATAAAAATTTCACCGGCATCTGTTTGAATGCAGCGTGCTGCATTCGCCACTGCCGCCATACCGGAAGCACATAAACGGTTCACCGTTTCACCGGCGACTTCCACCGGAAGATCTGCCAATAACAAAGCCATGCGGGCTACATTTCGATTGTCTTCACCGGCCTGGTTCGCACAACCGAGAATAACATCCTCAATCATTTTCGGATCGAAGGATGGAAGTTTATCCATCAATGTTTTGATGACCAGCGCTGCCATGTCATCCGGACGAACAGAAGCGAGTGAACCACCAAAGTTTCCGATGGGCGTACGAACACCTTCTATAATATATGCTTGTTTCACGGAATAGAATTATTGAGGTAAAAGTAAGAATAAAATGGAAATGTGGGGAAAAGAGCGCCTGACGGCACTCTTGATTTTATTTCCCGCAGATTTTCGCAGATCCACGCTGAGTTTTCTTTGTCTCAGATAAATTTGCGCTGATAAGGCGCTATAGCGCCTCCCATCTGCGCAAATAAACGGCCGGATGGATAATTGCAGAATATACAGCAGGGAATTTCGTGCAAATCTGCGAAAATCTGCGGGAAATAAAAAAGCGAAGGGGTACAACAGAGCCAGGAACTAAGAAACCTTTCGATATATCCGCAAGAAATAATATTTTTGAACCATGATTGTATACAATGTAACCGTCAACATAGATGCCGAGGTCCATGAAGAATGGAAAGAATGGATGTTGAAAACACATATTCCCGACGTACTTGCTACTGGTATGTTCATAGAATCACGCATGTGGCGCATGCATACCCAGGAGGACGAAGGTGGAATTACCTATAGCATTCAATATACGCTGGAGTCGATGGATAAAATGAAGGAATACGAAGAAAATCATGCAGGAAGATTGCGGGCTGATCATAATAAAAGATATGAGGGTAAGTTCGGGGCATTCAGAACGATGATGGAGGTGGTGGGAGTACTGAAGCCATAGGATATATCTTGTTGTCGCCTAACGGCGACTTCTTTTCTCCCGCAGATTTCGCTTATCGCTCTGATTCCAATTCGATGCTATTGTCCGGATGGGATAGTGCAGTAAAGGCATCTTTACAATCTGCGAAATCTGCGGGAGAAAATAGTGCATCGCGATCCGCAGCCGCGGAGGTGCGAAATGGCTGTCTTCGTGATTAAAAAATCCACAAAATCCCTTACTTTTATTCCTCTTAATCACTATTCATGAAAAAATATTTTTTTCTGCTTGCGATGATGTATAGCACTTATGCATTTTCCCAGATCGTGAACATCGAAAGCCAGCGCATTCACTCCGATACTACAGGTTGGGATGGAACCCTCGATGCCGGATTATCCATCAATCAGAATAATTCATTGCTGGTAAGTGCAACGGCGGGTGCACATGTGCAATACAAAACAAAAAAAGACGTCTACATGCTTCTTGGTGGATGGAGATTCACGAATGGAGGAACTTCGCGTTTTGTGAATGATGGTATGGCGCATTTTCGTTACAATCATAAATTCACCAAGTGGTTACGGCTCGAGGCATTTACACAGGTACAGTATAATGAACTGTTGAATTTAAGGATCAGATATCTGGTTGGAATGGGTCCACGATTTAAATTCATCGATAAAAAATGGATCCATATGTATACCGGAACACTCTATATGTTCGAATACGAAAACCAGGCGATCACGGATACGATGGAATACAATCATCGATTGAGTACCTATTTATCATGGACGATCGATCCGAATCCGAATTTTTCATTTGTGGCCACCACGTATTATCAACCTAAGCTAACGGATTGGTCCGACTTCAGGATCAGTGGAAATTATTCGTTAAGGTTCAAGGCGTTTAAAAGACTTGCTTTTAAAATTGAATTCAATTTTTTATATGATGCAGCACCACCGGCGGGAATTGTGCCCTTTGTATTTAATGGGACTACGGGTGTGGTGTTTAATTTGAGGAAATGATGTTTGCAATGCTAACCGCATGGTCGCTTTCGGCGCCCCTGATTTGTTTCCCGCAGAATTCGCAGTGAAACAAAGAAGCCGTTACGAATCCTTCAACAATCTCCAGCTAATTCCTGCCATGAACATTCCGATAACAGGTGCCGTTAAATACAACCAGATATTTTCCATGTGACCAGACACAACTGCCGGAGTTAAACTCCTCGTTGGATTCATCGATGCTCCACTAATGGGTCCTGCAAATAAAGCGGTGAGAAGAATCACACCACCAATGGCGAGTCCGGCGAGGATACCGGTTTCTTTGGATCCATGTGAGGTAAATAAGATCACCGTCATTAACATAAAACCTAAAATGATCTCGATGATAAAGGATCGCATGGTATCACCAACGGGTTGGGTACCTCCAAGAAAATCATTCGCAGGAAAAAGATACATCAACAAAGCAGAAGCCACAAATGCACCCGCAAGTTGAGAGATGAGATATGGGATCACATCTTTACCTGGAAATAATTTGACCATCCAGAAAGTAAGTGTAACAGCAGGATTCATATGTGCACCGGATATATTCCCGAAGGTGTAGATCATGGCAGTTACGATGAGTCCCCATACAACACATATACCGACATGACCGATGGAACCCACAATTTCCTGGTTGACGATGATGGCTCCAGTACCGGCAAACATCAAAATAAACGTAGCGATGAATTCAGCAATATATTTTTTCATACCTGGTGGATTTTTTCGAACGAACAAAATATGAAATTTTGTTGGGTATTGAATGGCGTGATATGCGTTTCCCTTGAACAGGGAAGCCTGAGAAAATCAGAGGAGAAAGTTTTTTCCATGTTGTTTTCATTATATTGAGTGATGTCAAGTCCGCTGCATTTAAGAGGTCCTTCAGTTGAAAAGGTTCCGATCACCAAATATTTATTTACAAATTGGCCTACCAGTTCAACATATTTTCGAATATCACCTTCTTCAGTTAAAAAATGAAAAGTAGCCCTGTCGTGCCAGCAATCATATTGACGCGTCGGTTTGAATTCAAGAATGTCGGATACGATCCAGTTTATCTTATGAGCATTCAGACCTAACCTCTTTTTTGCCCTTTCAATCGCATTGGAAGAAATATCCAACACCGTGATATCTTCGTAACCTTCATTTAATAAAAAGTCGACGAGTTTGCTTTCGCCGCCCCCAATATCAATAATAGCGGCTGATTTTGGAAGGTTTAAAGCATGAATAAAATCCAGCGAGATTTGTGGAGTTTCCTGGGTCCAGCTAACTTCATCCGGCTGCTTATTCTGGTAAATATTTTCCCAATGTTCCTTTCGTATTGCGGTCATCCTCTTACAATTTTATTTTTTGAACCATGTCGACCCTTCACCATTTTGTCATGGTGAGCTTATCAAACCATATATGGTTCAATATTTTTAAAAATTCTCTTTCACAAATCTATCACAATATTCTTTGATCTGATCTCTCACCTTTCTGAATTCCTCTATCATCTCATCCTCTGTACCGGTTGCTTTTGCCGGATCGGGGAAATTATGATGAAATTTTTTAGCCGTAGAAGGAAATACCGGACATACCTCCTTTGCATGATCACAAACCGTAATCACAAAATCGAATGAAATGTCATGGTATTCCTCTACATTGTTCGAAGTATGATGAGAAATATCAATCCCATCTTCCTTCATTGTTGCAATTGCTTTCGGGTTAACACCATGTGTTTCAATACCGGCGCTGTAAACTTCCGCTTTACCTTTAGCAAATAGAGTCAGATAGCCTTCTGCTATCTGACTCCTGCAACTATTACCTGTACATAAAACAAGAATTCGTTTCATATTTAACAACAAGACTTTTCGGTTGTTAATTCCGATAGTTGCTTCTTTTCTTTATCCGCAGGTGTGCAACATGCCGAAGCTTCTTTGGTTTCATAATGCGGATCATTGAATTCCACATCCTCATGAAAATAATAGACTTCCCATTGTACACCATCCGGATCATTTACCCAGAATTTATCCTGTTTAGCATAACAGCAACTCGTGCCAATTTCTTCTTTGGCTACCAGGTTTTTCTTTTTGTCATCCCATAATCTCAGATTCAGGTCTTCTACGGTTTCCACCTGGAATCCGAGATGACCAAAATTTTCCTGCACCCTTTCCTTATTTTCCACGAAGGAAATAATAAGTGAAGGTTGATCTAAAATATACTTGGCATAGCCACCTTTTACTTTGTTGGGCTCAATGCCAAAGAAGGAGGTATAGAAGTCAACTGACTTTTGCAGGTCGCTTACATATAAGCTCACATGCATTCTTGGAAATGGAGTTTTCATTTTATTTGATTTTTAAATTTAACAACAAGATTTTTTATTTTCAATTTTTTCAAAGAGCTGGTTCAATGTTTTCTGGAGCCGTGTCCACGTTTTTTCATCTATACAATAACATATAGCTGTACCTTCTATGTTGCCTTGTATAAGTCCGGCTGACCGTAGTTCCTTTAGATGCTGTGATATTGTGGGTTGCGCCAGGGGAAGCTCGTTCACGATGTCGCCACATATACAACCTTCTGTTTTAATGAGGTATTCAATAATAGCGATCCGTGCAGGATGTGCCAGGGCCTTTAACAAAACAGATAAATCGTTCTGTTTATCCGTAAAATGATCTGTCTTCGTTGCTCCCATATCTATTTATATATTGCAATATTACGATAAATATAAAATAAAGTCCAAATTTATTTTGTTAAAATTTGTTTGTCCTGGTTTTAATCCTTGCTACGCAAAAAATGTCTCCCGCGGATTTTCGCAGATTTTCGCTGAAAAGACAAGGCTATGCGGCGGAATACCTCGCTGCTTACCCATCCGGCATATAGATTTTCGCAGATGTCACACCTTCGGTGTGTAAAACACATAAATTCTTGTAACTAAATATTTTTTATATATTATTCAACAACAATTTGCTAAATTTTATGTCAGAAAATGAAATATCATATAAAATACGGGGTGCAATTTTCAAAGTATTCAATCATTTTGGTCCCGGACTTCTGGAATCTGCCTATGAATCAGCATTAGAATATGAATTAAAAAAACAGGGCTTAACTGTCAAGAGACAGGTGAATTTGCCTATCCACTACGATGGGATAGCATTAGAAGGTGGTTACAGAATTGATATGGTTGTAAACAATCTTGTCATTATAGAATTAAAATCCGTTGAAGAATTGCATGAAATCCATCACAAACAAGTCATAACCTATTTGAAATTGTCGGGTTATCGACTTGGAATTCTTGTGAATTTTAATACTCTTAAAATTGAAGATTCTATTTTCCGCAAAGTAAACAACCTGAGATAACTGCTGTCAGGCAGTTAATCAGCGAAAATATAATCTGCGAACAGGTTCAGCGAAAATCTGCGTAAATCTGCGGGAAACAAAAAAGGACGCCGGCAAGCGGAGCGCAGCGAAGGCGATTTCAACATTCCTCTTACTCTTTCCCCCTCATCCACAACCACGCCTCTTTCACCCTTCCCCTATCCAGTAAGAATTTCGCCAG
This sequence comes from Flavobacteriales bacterium, assembly GCA_025451295.1. Taxonomy (GTDB): domain Bacteria; phylum Bacteroidota; class Bacteroidia; order CAIKAF01; family CAIKAF01; genus JANWKQ01. The sequence goes on from JANWKQ010000215.1 coordinate 6,874, forward strand.
CTCATGCGGATGATTATCCGCATAGGTATTAATATCGTATTGATTCATCAGCGACGTCCATTCGGATGATCTCAAAAAATCTTTTCCTTCTTCTACCGTCGGGATTACTTCCACATTTCCAAGCTGACCCAAATTATTCCCGGTGAGTATCGTGCTTAACCGGATCGCTTCCGGCAACTGATCCACACCGACACCCATCGTCGTTAAAGGTTTTTCTACTTCGAACAAGGCATGTCCATTGGCGCGGACATACCAATCACCCCCGAGCCGGCCCACCAGGTCTATTTTATGTTGGTCAATCTTGCCACTGGCATCCAGGATATCTTCAGCAATATGTACTAACAGGATCTCGCAAATAATAAGATTGCCTGCTCCCCCTTCCGTTCCGGTATGAATGATCTCCTGCACTTTGCATTCCAACTGCACCGGTGATTCTTTTACACGGGGTGGTTTTACTTTAATGGAATCGATCGCAGTAAATCCTGATTTTTCAAATTCGTTCACTCCCTTTGCATATTCTGTACTGGCTAAAGAAGCTTGTTGCACCATGGAATAGTTCACCACATTGATCACGACCTCACCGGTCTCCATCGCATTTTCCAGGGTATGTTTAATGGTATTGTTCTTTACGCGTCGTGCCGGTGAAAAAATAGCAATGGGTGGATTCACCCCAAATACATTGAAAAAACTAAAGGGAGATAAATTAATTCTTCCATGTTTATCAACGGTACTGGCGAAGGCTATGGGACGCGGAGCTACCGAAGCCAATA
>JANWKQ010000216.1 GCA_025451295.1 Flavobacteriales bacterium
GTTTATATCTTATATGGCCTCTGCCTTTTACATAATAATCAATAACACCTGTTTCAATATTGATATTGTTCTGATCATAGTTCAGAGATAATTCTTCCAGGTTGTTCACTCCTGTAGAAAGTGAAAATGGTTTTTGATTAATGTTCAGTGAACGCAGGTAAACAATTGCAGCGGATGAACGTCGTTCCGGGTAAATGCGATCCAATCCTCCACGTGGCGAGGGCTCGCCCCAAACGCCCAAATATAAATTTCCCCGTGCATCTTTTATTGAAGATGAACCCTCACCATACACTTGTTTTTCATAGCCATCTGCTTCAGTAAGAGTAGTGATGATACCTGAAACAGTATCGAGACGGCATATCTCTTCTAAATTACTACCATCGAACCAAATATACCCGGCATTATCAAACAGTATATTAAAGGCTGATCCGGTATAGCCATTATTTGCGGTATAAGATCTTATTTTATGGAAATCTTTATCATAGTGAACCAATTCGTTTTGGAAGCTGATCCATTGCGATTGGTTTTTTTTGTCGTAAACTATATTATTCCATTTGAGCGTATCAAATAAGTGAGGGATTTTTATCCATTTCCCATTTCTGTTTTCAAAAGATACATTGTGATCGGCAACAACACCGTAACCCCGCAAAAATAAAAACCGGTCTTCATTGAGGATCATCCTCCAGCCTATACCTTTAAAGGGAAACACCATGTCTGCGAACAGGCTGTTTTCTTTCACCTCAAAAAACCCATGTATTCCATCGCAGATCAATAAACCGTTTTTATAAGGTTTCGCCTGTTCGCTGTAAAAGAAAATTTTGTCAAACTGCCTTGATCCGTCCCTGAATATGATCGGTCTGCATTCACGGGTTTCCAGGTTCATTTCATATAAATTAATCACCCGATCATCTGCATGCTCTAGTTTCCCTGCCACGAGCCAGGCTTTTTGATGAACAGTATCTATATAAAGCGGTATTATACCTGGTCCTTTTATACCAGGCAGATCTTTCTCCCGTAGTACTTCAAATCTTTCAGAAACCGGATCAAAAATATTCAGCCCATCTGCTGTGCCTATCCATAGCTTACCCTGCGGGCCCGCAACAATATTAGATACGTTTTTATTACTTAGTGAACCAGGCAATTTAGCATCAGCCGCATATCGTTTAACCGGCGGGTTATAAGGCAACAATTCACAAATACCATTACCATTCCATTTGGATGTCCACACAATTCCATCCCTGTCACAGTAAAGGCGGAGGTTATATTCTCCTGCGAGTTTTTGCAAAGAAGTATCTAAAAGTGGCTTTCGCAGCTGTCCTGTTTCGGGATCATAACTAAAGATATTATTGGGTTGCGATGCAAACCATATCCTCCCATGCCTGTCTATATCTATTCCTACACCGCGGTCATAGTCTTTAAATTTGATCAATTCCTTTAATGCATCCACCGGGCGAAACTGTTTGTCATTCAAAGAAAATTCAAGGAGACCATCCCCGCTGTTGACCCAAATAGAATTTCTTTTGTGGTCATACACCATGTCTTCAGCATCATGCCGGGGGTGATTTACATTTTTCCTGTAGCAGGACCATGAATAATATTGTATTTTTCCATCAAGAAAGATCTGCTCCAGACCACTCCTATTCTGCTCATAACGTCTCACCACCCAAATACTGTTTGATCTTGAATCAAAAAAAGATTTGTTTGTATTCCACTGAATTCCCGGGTCATCCTTCTCCGAAAGTTGTATCAGCTTTTTCCTGGCAAGAGTATGTATGTTAAATGTTGTTATCCACCTCTCCGGCTCCATGCAGAAGACTTCATCATTCGTGGTCCAAAAAGGAACAATGGTTTTTGATGAAGACCCTGTATCAATAATGGGTAAAAAATTAGTAAAGGTATCGGCTTTGATGTCATATCTCGATATACCTCTGCCGGTTCCGATCCAGATATTATGCAGGCTGTCTTCTTCAAATGACTGGATATAATCGGAATTTATACTACTGCTTCTCTGCGGATCAGGAAAATATTTCTTAAATGTCGTTCCATCAAAGCGGCAGAGTTCTCCTCCCTGGCTTGTACTTCCGATCCACAGAAATCCTTTTGAATCTTTGATCATTGTATGCATGCCAAACGAAGGCGAACCCTCTTGTATGGTCCAATTAATGGCGCGGTAGCTATCAATGGTTTCATTTTTTATTTGTTGTGCAATAGAGAAAGCAGCAGCAAAACAGCATGTAATTATGAGGGATATTTTTCTAAAAAATTGCATATTATAATTCCTTGGCTTAATAATAGAAGCCGGTTTCTAAATTTGTTTCATACTGGCTTAAACTTCTTCAAATCTTTAAGCCTCCTAAGGTTGGACAGTATCTGTTCTATCAGTTTTTGCGCAATAGAAAAAAATACTGTAAATCCGAAAATGATGAACATGAATATCTTTTGTACTTATACATTCAAAAAATGATCTAATCACCACATATCACCGGCATTTTTATTATCACTTCAGTACCGGCTGCACTTCCATCAGCATTTTCAAGATCAATTATTTTTACCGGTGACTCACCATTTACTTTTTGCAACATTGCTATCCGTTCTTGTGTAATTCTCAACCCCATGGATTTATGTTTGGTTGCTGATTTGCTGGCCATTGCGGCAGCTTGTTTTCTTCCAACTCCATTATCAGCTATTTTGAAATAAAGATGATCACCTTCTTCACTTATTTCGATATCCAATTGGCCCTTGTCTTCTTTGTGCATCAATCCATGCCATATCGCATTTTCAGTATAAGGTTGAATGATGAGTGGAGGAACTTTCAGTGCTTCGATATCAAGGTCTTTTGGAACAGAAATTTTATAACCAAAGCGATAATCAAAACGTAATGCTTCAAGATCAAGATAAAGCTCCAAAGCCTGTAATTCACTTTCAAGACTTATTAAGGATGCTTGTGAATTTTGTAAGATCAGGCGAACCAGTTTTGAAAATTTAGTAAGGTATTCAGAAGCTTGTGCACGGTTATTTTGAAGAATGAAACGATTAATGGAATTAAGAGAATTAAAAATAAAATGAGGATTCATTTGTGCCCGCAGTGCTTGCATTTCGAGTTCGGTTTTTTGTTGCAGCAATTCTGCTGTTCTCTGTCGCATTTCTGCCATCTGAGTTTCTTTTTCAGATCGCTCCATTTGCAATTTGAATTTTTGGCGCAGTCGCCAACGGACTATATTATAGATCACATCAACCAGTAATATCAAAGCAATGGCCCTGAACCACCAGGTTTTCCAGAATGGAAGGTTAATGTTGATCATTAATATTTTTTCAGGACCATTAAATTCCTTACCGGCATTCGAAGCTTGCATTACAAGTTTGTAATTACCGGGAACTAATCCATCATACCGGATAGTATTATAAGCTGGCCCATATTGCCAAGCTTCATCCTTACCATCTCTTTGTAATTTGTATCGGATATTTCCTTTTCCCATTGCATGATAATCGATAATGCCTGTTTCAATGCTGATGGTATTTTGGTTATACCGCAACGATAATTTTTCCAGGGAATTCACTCCTATAGAAAGCGGGAATGGTTTCTGGTTAACAGACAGTGCGCCAAGGTAAACAGAGGAAACTTTTGCAGATATAAATTTTTCCGGGTAAATACAGTCAAAACCTTTGTCCCCTTTGGAGTAGCCGGTCCCAAAATATAAATTTCCACGGGCATCTTTTGCCAGAGGCGCACCCCAGTCAAAATTCTTTCTATGGTACCCATCTGTTTCGGAAAGCATTGTAATGATACCTGTGGTGACGCTGAGACGGCCAACCTGTTCCAGCCCATTGAGAAACCAAAGATTTCCGGAATTGTCAATTGTCATTCTATGGATCGTCCCGGTATACCCATCATCCTCGGTGTATGTTTTTATTTCCTTGAAATCTTTATTGTAGTGTATTAGTTTATATTTGAAACTGACCCAGTGCGTCTTATCTTTTTCATTATAGATCATATGAAACCATTCGAGGCTGTCAAGCAGGTGTGGTACCCTGATCCATTTTCCATTTTTATTTTCAAAATTGAGATTGGGCAGTCTATTATACATTCTTATAAATGCCAGTCGTTCTTCTTCAAGCACCATCCACATGATCAAACTTTTCATATCTAAAGGCGCAACAAGATCGGCAAACACACTTCCTTCTTTAAGCTCAAAAAGACCATACTTATCTAAACACGCCAGGATACCATCTTTATAAGGCCTCACAAGTGCTGGATCTAACAATAAGCTATCTAATTGCTTTGTTCCGTCCCTGAAAATTATTCGCCGGCACTTCCTGGTTTTTATATCCATTTCATACGCATCCATTTTGGAAAACTTTGTAACCACCAACAAACCTGCATACAAAAATGCTTTCTGACGGAGGGTATCTATGTACGCCGGGATGATAGTTGATCCCCTGATACCCGGAAGATCCTTTTCCCGCAATACTTCAAATTTTTCAGTGAGGGGATCAAAAATATTTATTCCGTCTAGTGTACCTAACCACACTTTGCCATTGTCTGCAGGTACAATGCTCAAAACAAATCCATTGCTTAATGAATCCTGAATCCCGGGTTTTGCAGCATAGCGTTTAACAGATTGATCAAATGGCAATAATTCATAAAGGCCGTAAGACTGCCAATTAGAAGCCCATGTAATTCCATCGCGGTCACAATAAACATGCATGTTTGCGTCTCCGATATTTTTTTGCAAATCAGGATCAGAAAAGGCCGGTTGAACCTGGTTTGTTTTCGGATCATAAATAAGGATTCCTATAATTGTTGCCACCCATATTTTTCCATCCTTGTCTATATCTATGCCTACCCAACGTTCATAGTCTTTCAATTTTATATACTCATTAAAAGCATCTTTGTGATGAAACTGTTTATCTGCAAGAGTAAACTCAATGAGTCCATCGCCGGTGTTGAGCCAAATAGAATTTCGGTTGCGGTCGAATTGCATTGCTTCTGCTGAATGCCGATGAGTGACATTATTTCTTGAGCATGGCCACGAGTAAGACTTCTTTGTGCCATCGTTCAGCGAAATACTTATTAATCCACCTCTGTCGGGATTTTGAGAATACCCTTCAAGCATCCACAAACTATTTGATGCACTATCAAATATTATATAGTTGAGTCCTGGCATATTATAGATCGTTTTGCCTGGTGTCCCTAGTAAGGAGTCTCTTTTAAGAGAGCGAACGTCGTACCTGGCAAACCCTGATCCGGATTCAAAACAATATACATGGTTGCTGGTGGCCCAAAAAGGGATAACCGGTTTGTTGGAATTAGCTGAATCAACTGGTGTTCTAAAATTGGAGAATGTATCAGCTCTCATATCATACCGGGATAAACCTTTATCGATTCCAATCCAGATATTGTTCAGGCTGTCTTCTACAAATCCCGTTATACCAACGGCAGTAATTGACCCTTTTTTTTGAGGATCAGGGATGTATTTTTTAAATCTTGCTCCATCAAAGCGGCAGAGTTCCGCATTGGGACTACCAATCCAAAGAAAACCTTTGGCATCTTTTATCATTATATTAGTCCCATCACTGGACAA
>JANWKQ010000217.1 GCA_025451295.1 Flavobacteriales bacterium
AAAGCACATCAATATACAATTGGGTGAAAGTTATACGGTGGATATATCATCTTTTAACGAGGGAACGTATATCCTCAAGGTTAACAATTTCCGGACACAAATTGTAAAGAATTAAAATTGCACTATTTAAACTTTAATAAACACATCTACTATGAAAAAGACCACTTTAATTTTTAGTTTGCTGGCAATCGTTTTATTTTCCAGTTGCAGCATGAGCTTTAACAACACAAAACAACATGCGCATCGTAATTACATAAGAATAGGCCCCGGAATAAAAACGGATACCGAAACGAGTTCACTGACCAATACGATCGTAGAACCGTCAACGTCAGTTTACAAAAATGTTACCCCGGAAAAAGAAACAAAGGCCCCGGCGAATACTGAAGTGAAACTCAACAAACAAAAGCCGGTGAAAAGAAACAATACCGTTTCTAACGTTCAAACTACTAAAATTAATCATGCCCCGATCGTGAAAAAGGGATGGAAGAAACCTCCATTAAAAAAAGGCAAAACTTCTGGTGCCAAGAAAACCAATGGTGTTGGTTATTTTAACATTATTAGTTTTTGCTTTGCTATGCTGGAACTTATTGCGTTGGCTTTATACATCGCATTCTATTTTGCCTTAAATGTATTTGGAGTGATCGCCATGCTAATCATGATGATTGTTTCCGGGGTTTTGGGAATTGCTTCCGGAATTATTGGGCTTGCAATGAAGCAGGATCAAAAGAAACTGGGAATTGCCGGAATTATTCTATGTGGAATTTTTCTAATAATTGCAATTATCGACCTGGTTATTTAAACCTCGGAGTGCCTGTCGGCATTTATATAAGTTTATTCCCTCATGTTGCATGGATGATCATTAGGTTCTGTGCAGTATGAGGGAATAATGCTTTATCTGATCTCGATACTCTGGAACATTCGACCCTTTTCAGAGAGCATAATGATAGATTCTCCGTAATTATAAAACACATTTGGTTTACACCAGGTTTTTCTTTTGTCATTATTGACAATGAACTCCTTTTCCACAATTCCTTTTTCGTCAATGGTAACAGCAGCCAGGTTGGATTTTTTAGCATCCGTCATGAACATTAAATGGGCCGGATTCTTTGGTTTCAGATTTTTCGGATGATCATTGTACAGCAGGACCAGTTTGTTTTTTAAAATGCCATAGGAGAATGAAGAGTAAATGGCCCCATCATTCCGGGTAAATTGTTTTTTGGGGATGCGAAATTTGCGTTGTAAACTCCCGGCAGAATCAAACTTGAACACAAAAATATCGTTGTAGTAATAATTATAATTACAGTTCGTTAAAGCACTCCTATAATCGGCCATGCAGGTCTCATTCACCAGGATATATTCGCCCAGCAAATAATACCCGCCATCAGGGGCTCTTATGAGATCAACCAATTCGATCCCGGGCTCATCATCTGTAATTTCTGTGAACGGACTTTCCGTTTCAAAATCAGGAATAAAATCATCACTGAACAATTGTATCTTGATGTTGTTGGGGGTGGTGCTGTCCTTTTCAAGCTCGGTAAAATAGATTCCCTTAGGTTTCAGATCGCCTTTCTTGTTAAAGTATAAACCTGACAAAAGGATCTTTCCCGCCTTCTCATTTACATCCAACCACATGTTATATACGCTTTTGTCTTCGATATTAAGAACTGTTTCCAGGTAGTCTGCATCCTGTGATTCGCTCAATTGAAGCAATGAAAAATAATAGTCGGAATTGGGGAGGTTTCTTTGTTTCTTTTGCTCTTTATTCAGAATGATCTTGAATAAAAGAAAGAGACGGTTTTTTTCATCTATTTCGAGTTGCTGGAGTTCATACCGATTTTCCTTATAAGGAATTTCGAGGTTTTGCTTCCATAGTTCATTTAAATTTTGATCAATAGAAGCAATATGAAATGTTTGTTGATTCGTTTTAAGATCGGTTTCAATACCTATGGCAACAAATACTGTTTTTTGAAGGTCATACTCAACAATGAAACTGCCGGTTTCGAAACGGTTCTGCGTCTTTATCTTTAGGATCTCCGTTGGATCACCTATCAGGAAGCCATCTACATAAAGAGCGGCATATAATTTATTTTCGAGTTTTTCGGGGTCAAAACTACTAAACAGTACAATGAGAGAACTATCGAGGACAAAAGCATCTTCAAATTCAATTTTATGACTGATGGCATCTGTTTTATATAGTTCCCTTTTATAGATCTCGATGGAATACTTTTTCATATAGTTGCCGGTGAGGAAATGGTCGGCATATAAGGTGGCATCTCCAAAAGGACTGAATTTGAAACGGAGCATGTCATAGGAGTTGGCATTGTATCCGATGATACGATCACGGGTTTCTCGGGGGCCTCCTTTTTCAACATCGGAGAATTTCAATTCGAAATTTTGCCCAAATAAATGTACGTAGATAAAAAGCGGGAGGATATAGAAGACTTTCTTAGTCATCTATTTCCTGGTATGAGCCATCTTCGGTATGATTTTGATTGCTAAACCCTGTTCCTCCAAAAGAATCCTTTCCCGGTTTCGGGGGCCTGGCGGTAATGCCACGAATGAGAGCTCCCAATCCGAGTAAACCAACTATCCCGGCAAAAATAAATGCAAAAAATTTCGGCTGCCAAAACACCAACATAGAAATGACGACCAAGGTAAGGCCGATCGATATCAGAATGTTTTTTGAACCTCTTTGACTATTAACAACAAATTTGACCATATCGTTTTTTTAAAAAAGGTATGCCGGGCTTAGCCAGCATACCTCAAATTTAATGTTTATAACGATTAACTAATCGTTATAGTTTTTGAAGCAGGTGCTTCTTTCTTTTCTTTTTTGGGTAAATGAACGGTCAAGACCCCGTTTTCATAATTGGCCTTAATCCCGGAAACGTTGACCTGTTCTGGCACCGTAAAGCTTCGCTTGAAAGTTTGATAACTGAATTCCTTTTTCAGATAACGGGTTGTTTTACTTTCTATATCCGATTTTTTTTCGGCACTGATCGTAAGTGTTTGTTGCTCGATGGAAATGCCCAGATCTTCTTTTTTTAAACCCGGAGCGGCCAACTCAATCTGATAACCCATCTCATTTTCAACAATGTTTACTTGAGGCGCGTTGGCTTGAAAATCAGCTCCTAATATCCGATGCAGGTCCCGATTGAAGAATTGATCAAATACATCTGGCGTGTTGATTTTTTTATTCTTTAAAACTAACATATATTGAATTTTTAGATTTTGAAAGACATTCTTCAACTCCCGTTCCAAAAGAATTTTTAAGCCAAAATGACTCTTTTTGGAGATTTTTGACGCCAGACTGCCGCAAAATCACTTTCCGAGTCACCTTCGGCGCCGTTTTATGTCCCGCAGATTTGCGCAGAACTAAATGGAATTCACTGCTACCTGTTCTGCTCTGTCCCGTCCGGCGGATATATTTACGCTGATGTGCGGCGCAATGGCGCCGCATCAGCGTAAATATATCAGAGAAAAAAATTCAGCGTTATTCTGCGCAAATCTGCGGGAAGCAAAAAAACTGCGTAGCTAAGCGGAGCAAGGTCATGCGGGAAGCAAAAAAAAGTACTGCGGTAGCAGTGCTTATCCTAATTTAATATCCTTCACATCCAATTCAAGGGTTACATTCCCCATCCATTCATTCTCTCTCAGGTTATAGGCAATCGAAAAAGGCTTTCCCTTGAGCAAGGCATCCAGATAATGTCCTTGTTTAAATGCAATGGCCTTAAAAGCCATTTCGGGTTTATTAGCGGGGGCCAATATAAGTTTGAGATGATTTTCTCCAACGATCCTGGTTCCATCCAAAGCAATGAGCTGATCACACATAAATACAGGATCCATATTACCAGGGCCAAAGGGAGCCAGTTGTTTAATGATGGAATAAAATTTCGGATTTACCTTTTCCAGACTTAGTGCTTCATCAATTTCAATTTCCGGTTCCGGTAAAATTCCATTCAGCATTTGATCAACGGTTGATTCAAATTTTTTCTGAAACGCGGAGAGATTTTCCATTTTCATACTGAGTCCCGCGGCAAACATATGTCCTCCAAAATTCTCAAGAAGTTCACTACATTTCTCAATGGCATGATGCACATCAAAACCTTTTACGCTTCTTGCAGAACCGGTTGCGTATCCATTGCTTTCAGTGAGAATGATGGTTGGTTTATAATATCTTTCCAATACTCTGGAGGCTACAATACCAACCACCCCTTTATGCCAGGTGGCGTTAAAAAGCACATTCGATTTTTTTGTTTTCAGACTTTCATTTTCTTCGATCATTTGAAGTGCCTCCGCTGTAATTGTTTTATCAAGACCTTGTCGCTCCTTATTACTGGTTTGTAAAATTTCGGCATATTCATCAATCAAAGGATCATTTCCACTTGCCATTAATAATTCCACTGCACCACTTCCATGCCTGATCCTTCCGGCCGCATTGATCCTTGGTCCGATAATAAATACCACATCCTCCACGGTTAATTTTATTTGTATCCCTGCGAGTTCAAGCATTTTTTTAATTCCTGGCCTGGGTTGAGCATTCAGTACTTTTAAACCTTCGGCAACGAGGATCCTGTTTTCACCGGTTAATGATACAATATCACTACAGGTAGCAATACAAACCAGGTCCAAATAACCAAATACATCCTGAGCCGGCAAACCAATTTTTACTGACAAAGCCTGCATCAATTTGAATCCAACACCACATCCACATAATTCCTTAAATGGATAATGGCAACCCTGCTGTTTAGCATTCAGTATAGCAACAGCAGGAGGTAGGTCGGATCCTGGAAGGTGATGATCACAAATAATAAAATCAACTCCCTTTTCTTTTGCATAAGAAATAAGTTCAACGGATTTAATTCCACAGTCGAGACAGATGATCAATGAAAATTCATTATCAATGGCAAAATCAATTCCCGCCTTTGAAACCCCATAACCTTCCCTATAGCGGTCGGGAATATAATAGGCACAATTTTTATACGCAATTTCATTTTTAAAAAAAGAATATACCATGGCAACACTTGAAGTCCCGTCTACGTCATAATCTCCAAAGACCAATATTTTTTCCTGTTGGTTCATAGCAGTCAGAATTCTCAGGGTTGCTTTATCCATGTCCTTCATTAAAAATGGATCATGCAAATCGCCGGAGGTGGGCCTGAAAAACATTCGTGCCTCTTCAAAAGTTGAAATGCCTCGTTGGAGCAATAATTTTGCAATTGGCAAACTCACGTTAATTTCTTTGGCAAGCCTGTTAACTTCCAAATCATCGGGTCTTGGTTTTATGACCCATTTTTTGTCAATCCTCATCCTCCCAAAATAATTTATTTTTTCAAAAAATGAAAACGAGATGACTTTTAATTTTAAAGGGTGATTTTACCTGTTTTCTGGACACAGGTTGTTTATACTGACCCTTTTGCCAGGCCCGAAGGTGTTCGCAGGTAGTCTGGGGCAGGCAGAAAGGCCGGTAATGGAGTGATTGTTTCTGCCCCTGGTAAGCGCCTTACATTTGACACGTAAGAG
>JANWKQ010000218.1 GCA_025451295.1 Flavobacteriales bacterium
CGAGGGAATGTCGGTACTCATTACCCATATTGCAGGTTATCCTGGCAGATATAATCCACGGGCATTGGGATTGATCAAACAACATCGTCCACAAATTGTGATCTGTGGTCATTCGCATATCCTTAAGGTGATCTACGATAAAAAGTTATCGCATCTGCATATTAATCCGGGTGCAGCTGGTATTCATGGATGGCATAAGGTAATGACGATCCTTACCTTTGAAATTAATAAAGCAAATATGGAGAATTTGAAGGTGATTGAATTGGGGGCAAGGGGGAAAGTGGTGGATCCTGTTTAGTCACTAAAGAACACTGCCCGTAGCCAGAGGCTGCAGGTAGTATGTCTCTAACGGGACTTCTTACTTTGCGTTCCAGTAATTGTTTTCCAGGATACAATCGCTGCCCATCAATGTTCTTAGATGGATGGTTTTGATTTGTTTGTTGGCATCTAATTTAACCGGATGGAGATAGGTGGTAGACAGTTTCCAAACAACCGGGCTTATGGTTTCCGTGGTTTCGGTTCCGTCTTTGTATGTATAGATAATTGTAAAAGCAATGGCTTTGCGTCCGAGGTTTTCGATATTGAGTTCGTTGTTTTTAAAATCAACCAATGAAAGATCGGGATATCCCCAATCAAAATACCAGTTCTGCCAAAACCAATCGAGGTTAAAACCAGAAACATCGTTAAACGTGAACATAAAATCATAGGGGGTTGGATGTTTATGATTCCACCGATCAATATATGCTTTCATACATTTACTAAATATCTGTTCTCCCAATAAATGGTAAAGCGAATAATAAGACAAGGAACCCATGTCGTACGAATTGATCGATGAAACTTCCGGCTGTGTATAAGTAGGTGTCATCATGGGTGTAGTAAACTGACTCCCAAGATCGGTATCCCCATATTCCCATTTTTGTTCTCCATCAATAAAATATTCTGAGAAGCTGGCCCATCCTTCATCCATCCAGGCGAACCTTTTTTCGTTGATGCCCATGAAAAACGGAAAATACATATGACACATTTCGTGCAGACTTAAACCGAACGAGGCATCGAAATCAGTGGTGGGAACCCCGGTCCAATATTCCATGTCTGCTCCGGAAACAGCCTGATCATTGGCCATACCTGGAAATTCCATTCCACCGCCCTGAATTCCATTAAAGATGGTGAAATAATGATAGGGGAATTCATATTTAGGGAACTGGTTATGGAATATCTTAATGGCTTCCTGTTGGGTTTTTACCACGGATTTAAACGAGGTATGTTTTGGTTCATATACGGCATTCAATAAATAAGTCCCGAATCCATCACTATACGATGCTGCATCCCAGTTAAAATGATTACTCAGGGCAAAGGCAAAATCAGGAAAATTTTTGGCCGAATATTTCCAGATGTTGGATTTCATTTTCAATCCCGCTTTATAATTGGATTCTGAAACGATCACTACAGGCTCGGTACTCGTCTTTGCTTTTTCTAAATTCTGCTGAATAAAATCAGGATAGATATCTGTTGGGTTCGAAGGTGAAACAGATGCCCAGATCATATAATCTTTGGGAACTTCAATTTCGATATCGTAATTCGAATTATCATGATAGAACTCTGCACTTGCATCATATAAAAGATCATCCCATCCGTTGATGTCGTCTCTTACCGCAATTTCCGGATACCAATAACCAATGAACATAGATGTAGGATCAATGGCACCGCTTCGTTCGAATCCCTCCCCTGGAATTGTATAATGCCATTGTACCTGGATGGATAAAGTTTCTTTGGGTGGGAGTTTTTGTGAAAGATATACACTATAATTGGTACCATTGTAATCTGCCTTGTAATAATCCTTTAAATTGATCACTTCACCGTTGATCGTAAATTTTTCGATCACCATTCCATCGGAAATAAGTTTTGGATTATAATCCCCACCAAAGAAACCGGCTTTGGCTGCACCTGCTTTATAATAATCAGGATAGGATTGTATAACGATGTTGAAAAGGGAATCGGGTGACTCATTATAATAAACAATATCGGCGGAACCGGTAAGTAGTTTTTTCTTTGGATCTATTTTGACTTTGATCTTATAATCTGAATGGTTTTGCCAATAGGTGGAAGAAACCGTGCCATCATATTTTCTAGTTCCATTTTTATAGGAAGGTTGATATTCAAGCGGCATGTATAAAGAAGTGGCTCGGTTTTGGGCGGTTAATTGCACAATACTAATGAATAGAAAGAGGATCAGGGTGTAAGTGGTTTTCATAGATGAAGAATATATAGTTAGCAAAGATAATTTTTATTTACGATAGCTATCTGGACTACTCTATCTTTTTTGTTGCTGTCACAAAAGATCTTTTACGGTTGGAAGTAGCGACGGACCATGGTCCGTCGCTACCACGGGCCGAAAAAGCATATAGAAGCAACAAAAAAAGATGGCGCTTCTCCCGATCGCTTCCCAATCGCTATCGAGAGGGACCGGGCCGCTTCAAGATTGTCGAAATTTAGAAGGTTCATAGGACTTTTCCATTTTCTTTGTATCTTTCGTTCTGAACACTAACTTATTCTATATGCAATACATTCCACTTACGGCACTTGCGATTGCCCCTTGTCTGGCGCTTATTCTCATGGTATATCTGAGAGATAAATACGAAAGAGAACCTAAGGTACTCGTATTTTTTTCGTTCATTCTGGGCTGTGTAAGCATTGTGCCTGCCATTTTTATTGAGTTATATTTATGTGATCTGCCTTCGATAAAAGGGAACGCATTTATGACTGCCTTCTTTGGCGTAGGCTATGTGGAAGAAGCATGTAAGCTATTTTTTATCCTCGTATTGCCATTCTGGAACAAAGCTTTTAACGAACCTTTCGATGGAATTGTGTATTCAGTAATGGTGTCGATGGGTTTTGCTACCGCTGAAAATATTTTATATGTAACTCAACATGGATATGGTGTAGGGATCTTACGAATGTTTACGGCCGTTCCTGCACATTGCATATTTGGTATTTTTATGGGATTCTTCCTTGGCGAAGCCAAGTTCATGAAAAGTGGAAAAATATTTTTCATTTTCCTCAGTTTATTATCGGCCGGAGCCTTACATGGTGCCTATGATTATTGCCTGATGGAGAAAAATATACCAGGGATCTGGTTGGGAGCTATTCTTTCGTTGATTGTAGGGATTATTTTATCTTCGATCGCCATGAAGATCCATCGTAAAAAATCGAAATTGTCCGCTGAACAAAAATTGCAGGAAATTCCGGTGACAGATACACATGCACCACGACCTCCGGGGGTGGAGTAAACCGAACATCTGGAAAGGCTGTAAAGAAATTAATGCCGAACCATTATTTTCTTTACAGCTACATTTCCATCAATGGTCAACATTAAAAAGTATAATCCGTTATGGATGGAATTCGTGGAGATAGAATGGCTGTTTAAAATACCCGAATGAACCACCTTTCCGGAAAGATCTATTAATTCATACGAGGCATTTGTATACTCATAGGGAAACCTGATCTGAACTATGTCATTCGTGGGATTCGGATATAAACTTACCATGTGGGAAATGTCGATCAACTCTGTTCCCAGATTCATATCATCACATTGTTTAATAAAAAACTCATTGGCAGCATGGGAACCATTCCATATATTGAATTTTTCCGTTAGCGTTGCCCATACAACCTTACCCTGTTGTTCATACGTTTCCATGGTACGGATGAACTCAGATATTTTGTCAACCATATTGGGTGAATCTATATCCCTAAAATTGAACATCACAGTGAGTGTATAGAAATCTGTGGCAGCATTTCCATACGTTTGTGCATAGTTGATCACATCTACCACATCGTTGATCACATTGGTAACATCGGAAGTATCGAAAATGGCAAACTGACTTCCACAATTACTTCCAATAACTGTTTCATAGTTACCACTGGCATGTACGTAAAAGTTGGCTGCAGTGGCATCAGTCGGTTTCCAGATTCCCAATGTATTCGCATCATCACAATGTAAGGGAGAGCCTCCGCCCCAGATTACCTGTGGCCTCCAGTTTTCGCCCGGGAATTTATTTCCCGGTTCAGTACCTGCATTGTACTGACTCCAGTTCTCATTCAATACAGAACCACAAGGAGGCATGGCCGTAAAATCCCTCCATATAAATCCACCCAGATTGCTTCGATCTGTTCCCAACAAACATGAATCAACCAGTAAATGATTAAGATCTGTTGGATTGTATGGATTAATAAAGGGAGGTTGAAAATGATTATGCGGATCTACTTCTATATAGGTTTGATCATTTGCCCATTTAAGAAAATTGTTTGGATTGGTCTGTGATGTATCATGGGCTACACAACCACGAATAAAGTTGGCATCAACCTGCATGTTCCAGCGTGCATCATAATATTCAACGCTATCGGCGACCTGGAGAAGGAGACTTTTGGCCAGTTCATAAGCTGCATATACGGTTCGGTATAAAAGAGGATCATTGGTTTCGTTATGCGAACCGATGTTCAGGTAAACCGGAGACTGGGCAAAACTCCTGAGGGTCATTACGCTGAAAAGAATGAAGAGTTTTTTCATAGATAACATCCTAGATTACTAAAACTAAGATAATATTTAATTGAAGAATAACTGTTTTTTTTTGGCTGGATCATCCTAATAACCGAGTGAACAGGATTTATTTAGGGGTTAACATGCTTATTTACCATGATCTGTTGAGAAGAGGGATAGGTAGCCTTCTAACTGTTAATTTTATCATAATTCTAAATATGTATATTTGTCGGCTCAATTATTGTAAATCCAACTACCAAAAAAAACTATCATGAAAATCAAACTACTTTTTATTGCCTTGATCTGTGTTACACTTTCTGCAACAACTGCTTATTCTCAAAACCTTTATACCTGGGGCGGAACAGGTATTTATTATGTAAAACCAAATACCGACAAAGGATCGAATATTTATGGCTGGAGTGGAACCGGACTCTTTTATTCTGTTCCGAATGTAGATGGAGGTATGAATTATCATAACTGGAGTGGGACAGGTTTATATTATACCAAGCCAAATGTTGACAAAGGATATAATATCTATAGCTGGAGTGGAACAGGGTTGTACTATACCAAGCCGAATGTGGATAACGGAGAAAATGTCTATAACTGGAGTGGAAGTGGCATGTATTATACCAAACCAAATGTGGATAACGGTATCAATATTTATGGCTGGGACGGAACCGGTTTTAACTATACTGAACCTAACACAGAAGGAAATGCCGGTGGGTATGATATGCTATATCTGATTGTAACCAAGGCATTGAAATAAGAAACTATTGATCAAATAAGGTTCTTGGCAAGGCTCCTTCGTGTATGAGCAGCCATTCCTTTCTCCATAGACCTCCGGCATAACCGATGAGATCATTGTTGGAACCAATGACCCTGTGACATGGAACCACAATGGCAATGTTATTTTGGCCATTCGCATTTCCTACGGCTCTGATCTTTTTTGCATCACCCAGATTTTTTGCAAGTTGTAAATAGGAGGTGGTTTTACCATAGGGGATCTCGATCAATTCATTCCATACGGCCATTTGAAAATGTGTTCCGGGTTGAAGCGTAGGAAATGTGAATTTCTTTAATCCGTTTTCGAAATAATCTTTGATCTGGTCATAGGCAATTTTGAGCAAAGCATTTTCTTCGGTTTCAATAAAAGGTGGAATACCGGGATCATTATCATGAAAGAGAATCGCTGTGATATAATCTTTGTTCCCGGAAATCTCAATAAATCCTACCGGAGAAGAATATACGATTGATTCGTTATTCATCTTTTTTGTTTTTGAGCTCGATCAACGTTATTTGCGCAGCCGCACAAAGTTTTTCGATTCCTTTTTTTCTGGCAAAAACATCCGTTCTGCAAATGGTAAGTGTTTTACCATACTTAAGCACACTGGATCTGGCAATGAGCAATTCACCATCGCCGGGAGCTATCAGGTTTACTTTATACTCAACCGTTAAGATGGATGAATCTGCTGCCATTAATGTATAGGCCGCATAGCCGGCCGAATTGTCGGCTAAGGTTCCTACAACACCTGCATGAAAAAATCCATGTTGTTGGGTGAGTTCTTTTCGATAGGGTACATGAATTTCGCAATAGCCAGGTTGTATCTTGATGAGTTTTGCGCCTATAAAATCCATGAAAGTCTGCCGGGCGAAACTATCTTTAATTCTTTGCTCAAAATCCGGATCCTGTGCGGTAAAATTCATTTAGGGTATTCTTAAAATTTTGTAGGAAATTTTTTGCTGGTTATTCAATATGCTAAGATAGTAGATTCCTGCCGACAGGGAAGAGGTATTTAACTGAACATTTGAATCGATGCTCAATTGGAGAACGATCTGACCCAGGGTATTTTGAATTTGTACCTGGTAATTTCCATCCACGACAGGCTGAATATTCAATACATCTGAAAACGGATTCGGAAAAATATGAGGAGCATTAGGAGATTGTTCTTCTATCCCGATATTATACTGGTATGGACAGGTTTGTCCCATTTTCTGATAGATGAGACAAATGGCATCACCAATGGCAATATCTC
>JANWKQ010000219.1 GCA_025451295.1 Flavobacteriales bacterium
CCATTATGAAAATTTTGCCTGATATATGTTAGTATCACAGCAAGGTTTTCATCTGATAAGAAATTGTGCGGGGGCATTGTTCCGTTATAGGATTTGCCTTTCACATCAATCGTTCCGTGCAAGCCATTTAGAACAGTATTGATTAATCTTTTTTTATCGCCCATTACCCATTCCGAACTATCCAGTGGTGGAAATCGGGCACCATCACCTCTCCCATTTTCCTGGTGGCATGCACGACAATACGCGTCATAGAATTTCGCCGCTGAGGGCGGTTTATCCTTATCGAGATTATCATTTATTTCATCTGGCATCCTTATGTGTGCACTTGATTTGCGCTTTTCCATTGCCGCCAAATCCATTTGCCCAAATTTATTTCGATCGCCTTTGAACATAATTCTCCAGATCTTCCCTTTTTCTGAATCACTGATATACATTGAACCGTCTGGCCCTATTGCAATCCCCATGGGACGATACACTGCTTCACTGACACTGATGATAGGATCAACCTTTGCAAAACCATCCGCAAAAACTTCCCAGGATCCGGAAGGCTTTCCTTTATCGAAGGGAACAAAACAAACAAAATACCCTGACTGAGGATAAGGAGCACGATTTGTAGATCCATGAAAGGCTATGAAGGCTCCATTTTTATAATGGTCAGGAAATGCATTCCCATTGTAGAAGACCAGGTCATTTGGCGCCCAATGACCAGGAAATCCAATTAGTGGTTGCTCGTACTGGCGGCCATTCCCTTCCTTCTTACCATCTCCACCATACTCGGGGTTCAATAATTTTTTCTGATTTATCTGGTCATAATAATAATATGGCCAACCAACGTTTGCGCCTTCTTTTATTTTTAAAAACTCCTCTGATGGAAGTACTGCACTTTTCCAGGGAGAAAAAATAGTGGGCCATGTCCGGAACAGGTCATCTCGTCCGTGTTGAAGGAGATACAGATTTTTATCCTCTTTATTCCAATCCATCGCAACAACACTTCGAAGGCCTGTTGCAAACCTTTGGCCATCCTTCTGCACCTGCCCAATCTTGTTAGCATCAAACCGCCACACACCGCCATGGTCTTCGAGGAGTGGACATGGGTTTTGTCCCGGGGATCCGGGAATGCGATTCATTTCCTGGCAAGCGTCAGAAGGAGCCCCAAAGGGAACATACATATTACCTTTTTCATCAAATGCGAGTGGTTTCCCAATATGCTCATGTCTTCCATGCGGATGATCATCGGTAAGAATGATTTCCATTGTTCCAGGAACCAACATTCGTGACCTTAACCTACATCTATAAACCGCCATTTCTGAGCTGAAGTAGAGGTAACCATTATGGATTCTCATTGCAGTTCCATAACCCCAATCGTCGTACTTGCCAAAGTATTCTATAATATCTGCTTTTCCATCATGATCTGTATCGCGAATACCGGCATTTGCTCCTCCTTTAATAGGATGCATCAATTTCACATAAATGTCCCCGTTATCATTCACTGCAAGATGCCTTGCCCGGCCGGGTAAACTATCAACAACTACCACTGCTTCAAAACCATTTGGAAGCAATAGACCGCCGTTATCTGGATCGCCTGGTGGTGGCCCACTTTTACATTGCGTAAGGCCCAGAAGTGAAAGCAGTACTAAAAAAATCAAGGACTCACGCGGATCTGCGTTCCATTTGCACATGGAATATTTGTATAAGAAGTTAAAGAGATGCCTGGGATAGATTACATAAAATCACTTTCCCCTATTATTTTTCAATAGTCAACACACCATTGAGTCTATTGAAACCCGTGTTTTCCTCCCAACAATTTTCGTTTGCCAATCGTATACTGTACTCAGGTCTGCCTGCAAGTGATGGATACTTATCTGGCAGGTTTAAGAGCAATTCATACTTTCCCGGCAATAAATGAGCGGGCAATAGAAATAAACCGTCCAATTCAATTTTGCCAGTAAACCAATATCGTAAATCCGTCTTGAATTCAAATGAATGGACCTTCCTATCCGATACATTCCGAAGTACCAATTGAACAGGTCGGGGATTGAAAGGGGATGCGTAGCCAATATTTTCCAAAAAAATATGAACATGTAATTTACTTCCCGCCCTACCTGACTTGGGAAACGTTGCTGATCGCAATACAAAACGGTAGCCTAATTTCCTTTTGATATTATCCATGCATCCACCAGCTACCCAATCATTATTTACCTCGAGGTTATAAGTGGTATTAAGATAGCTATAATGCATTTCATACAATTCCTTTTCCACCCGGCCCGCAGGTTCGCAATCATTCTGTGGACTAAAGGCGTCATCACAGGTTTCTCCACCTACTACTACAAATTTGCTGTCCCTGGAGAAATAATTCCTGAGTACCTCATTAGCTTCCTTCCTGGCGTTTGAAGAGTTACCATAATCGTAATATGTTCCATAATCATCGGCACTCGCCAGGAAACAATCATTGTGAAAGCCAATCCGTGATTTACCTGTACCAGAATAAGCTTCATTTCTCATTAGAGGCCCTGAAGTCACAGGTGCTCTTTCTCCATACACAAATCGTTGTTTGATCTGGGGTGTACGTACTTGTATCATTCGGTCGTTTGGAATGCCATCTAAGAGAGCATGTAAAACGTCGTTTCTATCTCTCCAACTGCTATCCATAATTCTTCCAATTCCATTCATTGATGCATCACCAAAATAATCTGTAAAATAATTCTCTCCCCAAACCCCAATGAATCCCATTTGTACAGCAGCAATTATATCAGCGTTTTCAAAAAGTATAGGCTTAAGTTGGGTAATATGCAGCAACACGATATTTTTAGCAGCATCGCCATAGGGAGGACAGATCTTATATTGATCTTTGCAATTTCCAGCGTGTACTTTGTTTGTATAGGCAAAACGGATAATAGATTTTATGCCCGCTTCTCTTATAGTTTGAAAATCCTTTCTTACATTTTCCAGGAACTCGCCCGACAAAGGAGTTTGAACAAATGAATCTAATAAGAACTCGCGCAACACCAAGCTGTTCAACACCCGGAACTTGGCGCCCCTGATGTCGTGAGCCGTTCGAAGAGCCTTTAATTTTTCAACAGATAGCAGTTCATACTTGCTTGCTTTTGTATCCAGCGCTTGATAAAACCCGCGCTCAGGATTAGGAAAATCTTCAAAGCTTTCTTCATAGGTAATAATCCTATTTTGGTCGGGAGTATTAGAAATAAAACTTCCCGAGATCCCAAAGAGGAAAAAGAAAAATAATAATGATCTCATATTTCAGGAATGGATCTTTATCCTAAAAAAATAAAAATTATTGAACCGTTGCGATTTTAGCGGGCCGATTATTTATTCCAAAAATTATTTGCTCCTGGTTTACCGAGCGAATTACTTTCAGGCTGCGTACATTTTCACGAAGATTGAGTCCCGTTTTCCACTGAGGCACATACTCGAATTTTCCACCTCCCTTATTTAATAAAAGGGTGCCGTGATTCGCGTTGTAGCGACCGAATTTAATTCTCGTCCATGTATTGCTCCCCGCAAGCAAAATATCTTTCTTACCGTCCTTGTTTATATCCATGGTCGCAATTGCATACACAGGTGCGTACTGCGCTTGTAGTGGCAAGGGCCTCCGCGCAAAGCCTTCACTGCCCCTATTTTCAAGATAGACAGTTTCCATGATTTCTGCTTTGAGTCCGCCTGCATCTCTTAACTGATCTGCCGTAAAGAGATCATTGATTGTGGCATGGGCATAATCTTTATACTCCAGGAATTTTTTCTTCAGACCCGGAAGTTGTTCGGTGATATCATCCCTTGAAGCCGCCGGATATGAACGACCTTGAATATAATAGCACAACACAGGATCAATGGAACCATTGTTATCGAAGTCTTTGTACTGAATCGTCATCGGCTCCTTTTCACTTACCCGGAATTGTGTATTCAAACCGCAATTGCCGATAATAAGATCGGTATCATTATCACCATCCATATCAGCGGCCTGAATTCTGTTCCACCAACCGGAACTGGCAAAGTGAATGTATTTTGACGATTCATCAGTAAGCTTTCCATTTTGATTAATAAAAACCTTTATAGGCATCCACTCTCCTACCACAATTAAGTCAGGTTGCTTGTCCCTATTTAAATCAACCCATAAAGCGTCTGTTATCATCCCCGGCTGTTGGAGCGCTGCGCACACATTTTGCGTGGCATCTGTAAAAATACCTTTACCATCATTGATTAGTATATAACTACGCGGCGGTACTGGGTATTTTCCCGGCACAACCCTGCCGCCAACAAATAGATCCATATCATTGTCACCATCTATATCTGCAGCTTTCACGCAACCGGTGCTGATGGGCATTTGTGGTAAAGCACTTTCATTTTTAATGAAATTACCCTTACCGGAGTTCAGATATAGCCTATCCTGCAGGGCAGAGTCATTCTCACTAAATTCATAACCGCCACTGCCAACGTAGAGATCCATATCACCATCCTCATCGGCATCGAAAAATTCTGCAGCAACATCTTCACTCCTCATATCCTTTGCAAAAGAAGGCTGAGGCTTATGTATAAAGCTGCCATCTGGCAAATGGACAAATAACTCACCCGCCTGACCACTTGCTCCACCTATAAAAATATCTTCCACTCCGTCTTTATTTACGTCAGCCATTGCCATGCACGGACCTTGACGGGATAAATAATTGATCAGCAAGGTTTGCACAGTAAAATCATTGAATTCATTTTCGGTGTGGGTAAAATTAAATGGTGTTGGTTCCGCTCTAAAATATTTGGATGTGTTGCCTATAGAATCATAAACCCACATTGCTGTAGCATCTTTTATGTTGATGGAAATTGTTTGATTGGCCTTTACATTTTTTAGCGTTTGCATTTTATCATTGGGCCAGATAACAATCAGAGAATCAACAATAGAGTCACGACCGAGGCCAAAATTTAAAACCATATCAACAGAAGACTGATAGCCTCTCACAGGAAATTGCTCCTGAAAATACATATTGCCATTGGAGAAAACTTCAAGTTTAGCGCCGATACCGTTTCTATTTTGAGTTGTGCCTTCGAGGTTTACACGGATGAAATTATTCTTTTTGATTATTGACGAATTATTTTTATAAACAGATGCGGGATCATTCGTATTATTGATAACAATGTCCATATCACCATCATTATCTAAATCAGCATAAGCAGCGCCAGAAGATACGTTCGGTTTGTTCAGGCCCCATTCTTTCGTTTTATTGTCAAATAATCCGTTACCATTATTTTTGAATATATAGTTTGGAATTTTGATTGTTGGCATTTTTGCAACAATTTCCTGCAACGACTTAATTGGTTCGCTCTGGTTTACTTTAAACAATTTATTGGTTGAGAAATTTATAAAATCCAGGTCAGTATAATCTCTTACGAAACCATTACTGATAAATAAATCTTTATTGGCATCTCCATCAAAATCACAAAACAAAGCCGCCCAACTCCAGTCTGTATTGGATATCCCTGCCAATTGTCCAACTTCAGAAAATGTACCATCTCCATTATTTTTCTGAAGCATATTTCTCCCATATTGCGGTTGAAAACCTTTAGCTATCAGAAAGTTGATCTTATCCAAACTATTAGACCCTGCATGTGTTTTCTGTAAATAATTATCTTCAGGCAACATATCAAGTGTCACCAGATCTGTTAGCCCGTCATTATCATAATCTGCGGCGTCACTGCCCATTGAATTGAGAGAAGCCAGATCCATGCAATTGGAGAAAGATTCGGAGAAAGTACCATTCTTATTATTCAAATACAAATAATCTGATTCGCTAAAATCATTAGAAATATAAATATCTGTCCATCCATCTTTATTAAAATCTGATAAGGCAATACCTAGCCCAAAGCTGAGCACATTCGAACTAATACCTACCTGATCCGAAACATCATTAAAGTGCCCATTATTGTTCCTGTAAAGATGACTTGCATAGGCCGGATTTTTTTTATTCCGCAATTCCGGGTTTTCTATACCTCCTGTTGCATACGTGGATACAGAATGATTCAAAACGAAGCAATCCAGGTCTCCATCCTTATCGTAATCAAAAAATGAAGCTTGTGTGGAGTATGCATTATCTGCAAGCCCATAGTTTTCCGCCTGCTCGGTAAATGTCAAATCACCATTATTCACAAAAAGCAGATTCTTCCTTTTTTCAGGATCATCATCAGCGCTACGGCAAATATAAATATCCAGTTTACCGTCCCCATTTATATCCACCATTGTTGCCCCTGTACACCAACCTTGTTTTTCGGCAACGCCGCTGCGTGTTGTTATATCTTCAAACACAAAATTTCCTTTATTCAAAAAAAGGCGGTTTCTAACCATATTACCGGTAAACAATATATCGGGTAATCCATCATTATTAATATCACCAACGGCAACACCTCCTCCATTATAAAAGTAGATGTACGTTGCTACATTTAGGGATTCATCTTCTACAAAAAAATTCCGGAAATCAATTCCGGTTTCCCTGCTTTTTGTTTCAGAAAAAAGTGTTTCGGGTTCATTCCTGCAACCGAATATAAATGATACCAGAGCAAGAGATATAATGTATAAGGCCCGCATATTAATAAAAAACTAAAAATAGTACTGGGTGTAATATTAGTCATCCAACCTGTAGCAAATTGTTTGCTGATTATTAATGCCGAAAATTAGATCCTTGCCGATTACAATAGCATTCCTTATATCTCCCGTAATTCTAATACCTGATTTCAACGGAGACAGTCTTTCGAAATGAAAATTCCCTTTATTGATAAATACATCCCCTTTTCCGCAACCATATGAACCAAACTTTATTCTGGAATATGTTTGGTTACCGCCGATAATGAAGTCCTTTTTGCCGTCTCCATCAACATCCAATACATTGATGCTATAAACAGGATACCATTGCGCTTGCACTGGCAATTGATGCACGGTAAAACTCCTTCCTTTATTCTCCAGTAGCAGGCTGCTCATTTGCGAAGCAGTGTAATGAGCAGCTTTTCTTAGTTTTTCGCCGAAAATATCCTTCATATCTGCCTTTGCGTAGTCACTATACTGGAGGAATCGTTTATTATAGGAAGGAATCTGCTGCATTAAATCATCCCGGCTGTAAATTGGCCAGGATTTGTGATCAATATAGTAAGAGATAACTGGCTCGGCTGTTCCATTATCATCAAAATCGCTATAATACATCTCCATAGGTTCTTCAGCCGTAGTCCTAAACTGATTATTCAAACCCTGGTTACCTGCAATAATATCTATATCGCCATCATCGTCAATATCATTTGCCACAATTGTATTGAACAATCCATGTTGCTCCTTATCATTTATGAAGGAGGTATCCTTTTCAAAATGATTTGTCTTATTCAACCATACTTCAATACCCATCCAATGACCGGCAATTAACAAGTCCTGTTTGCCATCTTTATCAATGTCTGCTATAACAGATGATGTAACCAAATTTTGTTTATTGAAATGCTGCAACCATGAATCGTTTTGCTTTGAAAAATTGCCCTTCCCATCATTCCATAACAACTGTACGCCACTCGGTTCAGGGTATTTCCCCGGTACACAAAAGCCGCCGTTAAATAAATCCGGGAAGCCATCACCATTAAGATCACCCACGCTTACTGAATTATCATTAATTACATCTTTAGGCAATCCATTTTTACTTCTTGTAAATAGACCTTTACCACGATTTATATATAGCCTGTTTTGTAACAATGTATCATCAGGTTGAAGCTCGTAACTGCCACTTCCAACAAACAAATCGTTATCTCCATCTCCGTCTGCATCAAAAATCGCTGCTGTTATATCTTCGTACGCTGAATCAGCAATAAGCGCTGGATCAATGTATTTGGAGAATGTTCCATTTCTATTTTGAATGAAAAACACACCCGCTTGACCTTTTGCTCCCCCGATAAAAAAATCTTCCAGCTTATCGCCGTTAATATCTCCTTTAGCCATTGCAGGCCCTTGCCTGCTGAACCATTGTGGCAATAAAACTTGTTGAGAAAAATCGTTGTAAAAATTTTCTGAATGTTTAAATGGCAGTGAATCTGAAAATGTAAAGAGTGTTTTGTTTTCAGGTGCATGCATTTGAGTAGAATCCAAAGAAGCTTCTTTAATATTAACATCAAGTATTTTATTGATGCCAGGCGAATTAATTGATGAAATCAGCCCATTTGACCAACTAACAGTTACTTTTTTCACTGAATCAGCTGGAGAAATCCCGAAATGGAGAACGTAATCAACACTTGATTGAAAACCTTTCGATGGCATCATTTCCTGCACTTGCATACCTGAAGTGGTAATCAATGTTACTTTTGACCCGATTGCAAATGGATTCAGATCATTGCCTGTTAGTTTAATATTGAGGTATTTGCTTCTTTCATTTAATTTCCGGTTATTATTTTGATAAATACTCGCAACCTCATTGCAATTGTTAGTGATTATATCAAGATCTCCGTCATTATCAAGGTCTGCGTATGCCGCACCAGCAGCAATAATGGGTTCATCCATTCCCCAGGCTTTTGTTTTATCAGAGAACTTGAAATCACCTTCATTTTTGAAAATATAATTTGGGATTTTAATGGTTGGAAGTTTATTCATCCTCTCCCTCATCATTTCCTGCTGCTTCAGAGGATCTTTTTCCAGAACTATATCTACGTTGTACTTTATATAATCCATGTCGGTGTAGTCCTTGACATAGCCATTCGTTATAAAAATGTCTTTCTTGCCATCATCATCAAAATCTGCTGCAAGCGGCGCCCAACTCCAGTCAGTATTGCTAATCCCCGAATATTGTCCTATTTCGTCAAAGGTTCCATCCCCACGATTCAATTGAAGCATATTCCGGCTGTATTGCTTAAAAAAGCCATGGTTAAAAAGGATTTGGAATTTGTCAAAATTTTCAGAGGCATTGTGCATCTTTTGTAAATAATTCCCTTCAGGCAGCATGTCTAAAGTGATGATATCTTCCAATCCATCATTATTAATGTCTGCAGCATCACGTCCCATACTGAATAGACTGGTGTAGGAAAACATTTCACGACTCATTTCCCGGAATGTTCCGTTTTTCTGATTAATAAAACAATAATCAGCTTCATTGAAATCGTTGCTGATATATAAGTCGGGCCATGCATCATTATTGAGATCGCTTACAGCAACCCCCAATCCAAAAGAAAGAACATTTGAGGTAATACCCGCTTCACTTGTAACATTTGTAAAATGTCCATTGTCATTCCGGTAGAGATGTGTACCGAAATCGGGGTTTGTCTGCTGGCGAATGCCAGGATTTTCTTGTGCCCCACGCGTATATTCCTTCAG
>JANWKQ010000220.1 GCA_025451295.1 Flavobacteriales bacterium
ACAACCTACTGGCCAGCACCTGTTAGTGTTGGTTTTGACGGCCGCGCTTCACTTGTTTCTATTTTTGGGAATAACACACCCGAAAAAACCGACCTCCCCACCCTGGGATTCAATTCAGGTATTTTTGTTCAATATAGTTTTACCCAGATCAAACATCCGGATAGTACTGGTAAGACCAGTACATATACCGGATTGAAAACAGGATTTTATTTTGAAAGGAAAGGAGTTGTTACCACACCATCCTCATTGGCATCTGGGGGATTCCCACCGGGTAATACAACGATCCATAATAATCTCGATTATATCACGATGCCCATCCTCGTTCAGTTTATGATGGGACGAAGTAACCGGGCGAAAGTCTACCAGATCTTCGGCCCTTATTTCAGCGTATTACTCAACCAAAGTTCGATTCACGAAAAACCGGATACAGCATCGGTCACTTATCACCAGGTGAGTGCCTATCAACCCATCGATATTGGTTTAACAATGGGCCTTGGATTGGAGATCCCATTCAAACAAAAATTTCATCTTCATATGGAATTCAGACATAATGTAGGTCTCTTCAACATCAATCGTTCTGCTACCCTTAATAATGCCATCATCCAAACCAGTGCAACCAATCTCATGATTGGTTTTTCATACCGGTTTAGCAGGAACAAGCCTCCTAAAATAAAGGAATAAATGCCTAAAGAAAAGTTTCCATTCAATCCCCATGGACTAGCCGATGATGAAAAAGAAAAGATCATGGAGGTGGTTCATCTGTTTGAAAAAGAGTTGCAGATAAAAGATGATAAGGAATTTGGATTTATAACCCAGTACTTTGCCTTGTTCTCTCATTATTACGAAGTAAATACAGCTGCTGCGTATCCATTGGATTTCGCAAATAATAAAGCACATTTAACGATCACAGAAGTTAATATCCGGGAACATCGCCCGAAAAGTGGCTATGTGATCACGTCATTTTATCAATTGTGGGGATTTGCCACATTAAAAAGTGATTTAGGGCATATTGTAATCAGGCAGGAGAATATAGTGGATAAGGTTTACGAATGGTTCGACCCAAAGGAAATAGACTTCAAAAATGATCCGGAATTCAGCGATCGGTTTTATGTGATTGGCAAAGACGCTGAACACACCAAAAATAAATTAAGTGATCACTACAGAGAAGCAATCATGGAGATCAGCATGAATGATATTGTAATTGAAATCAAAGGAAATCACCTGATCATTGGAAACAGGAAACCTGTTGATTTAAATACAGCGTTGATCTTTAGCGATTTTTTAAAAAAAATGATTGGGATCAATTGAGCCACACACTCTATTCTTAGAGTTGAGTGATCATCTCGCGGATCTCACGATCGGTTTTACCCAACTTCAAACCCAGTTCATTTACCAACTCCACCAGGTAGCCGGGTACATACGTGAGGTCTGCCTCTGTAAGGTTGGGGTATTCCTTTTTTAAACGGATCCTTTTATAATTCCAGAAACTTACTGAAAATGTGTTTTGATGTTCCGGATCTTCCATTTTGATTTTTCTTTATCAATAAAAATTATTCAATACCATCAATCAGATTTCTCACTTCATCATCCGTTAGCCATAATCTGCTCTTAACACGGCTATATTGTTGTAGATGTTTCTCTTCTCCATAGTTGAGGTCTGCCTTCTTGCTGATCTGTTCTTCTTTGGGAATATACTCATCTGTTGGAACATATTGATGAGATTGATCATCCCAGCTTTTCTTTCCATTCTCAAATGCGGATTCCGGATCCTCTTGTTTGTCAATCATAACCTGAGTCTTTAATTGGTTAAAACAAAACTAGCTCTGTTAAAACTATTATCATTACATAGTTCAATCACTTTTTTATACAATTCACACCCTTATTATCCTCCCCGGAAGCATGGGATATATAAGCGTCCGTTATATTATTGAATACTTTGAGTAAACTGATGACTCTGGAATCAGTAGTTGTTTTCTCCAAAGAACTCACATAGATCTCCTTCCGGTTAAACATGCGATCAAAATTGGTATCTATACTCCCTGGAACAAAGCCATAGTCAAAACGAACTGGTAAATTATTTGAATTATAATAAATGGCCATATTGGTCATGAAATTCTCCAGGATTGGTATTTGCTCTTCACTGATATCCGGTGCAACCATTAAGACCGTCTCTATAGAACATAGACTGAAGGAATCCTTTTCAAAATTGATGTGAATGGTATACTCCGGAAAGCATCGTTTTAAAAACATATCGATTCTCGCATCATAGGCAGAGTCGATCATGTCAACCTTTCTTTCGAAACTAACATCCTGTGAATATATCGCGATGCCAAACACAAGAAATAGCGGGAGGAATAATAATTTTTTCATTTAATCAAGTTTTTAAATAAAATCTATTAATTTTTAAAAAGAAAAAAAATACTGCTTGATCATCTCAAGCGGTATTTTTTAAAACAGAACACAATAGACTCTGTTGGGATTGGATTTCTTTATAACCCTGCTTTATCGATACCGTCAATAAGGTTCCTCACCTCATAGTTGGTTTTATCCAACCTGTTTTCAATCCGTGCGTATAATTCGGTATGTTTTCCGTCCTGATAATTCAGATCCTCTTCAGTAAGCTGGGGGAACTGCTGCTTTAATTTTTCTCTTTTGGTATCCCATTCATTTTGGGTAAATGGTGTAATATATCGATCTGCCCCTGTTTCCTCCTCCATTTCAGTTTCCTGCTCATTTTCTACTTGCTGATCGGTGGGAGGTATCTGGTCTGTGGGAGTTGTTTCGTTCGTTTGATTAAAAGGGGTGTTTTCATCTGTTGAGGAAGTCTTGTTATTCTCTGTATTCTCATCGGACACAGTCGAATCATGTTCGTTGTTCATCATAAATGGAGTTTTAGTTAATATCTATCACAAATCTATGGTTCATGAAAGAGACCCTTATTACACAATCATCTGGATTTCTTATATAATAATTTGATGAATGGTTTGGAAATATGTAATTGGCTTTTAAAGAGGTATTTGTTTTACGAAAGGAACTGACAACTCAAATTCTTATGAATAAAAAAACCCTGATCTATAGATCAGGGTTTTAATAACAATCTTATGTTATGGAGCCTCAGTCCTGAAATAAGTCCTTAAGAACTAACGCAATCCGGCATTGATCTCCGTTAATGCATCATTTCCCGGACATAATTCCTTCTCTCCCATTTCATTCAAAGGTTTATCCGAAGTCTGCAATAAACTATGCAAATCCTGTGAGTCAGGATTTAAGTATAAAAGCCCTGTAAGAATTTCCTGTTTGGCTTTGGCATTAATGATCGCATTCATAGCCGATTGACGATCGAGTGGATCCCATGCATCCGACAATTTTTGTAAAGATATAACAGATCCATCATGCATTTTTACCTGTTTTACAGTTCCTTCTTTATAATCCACACTAATCTCCTTCATGGTCGGAACAAAATCGATAGTTGAAGTAGCTTCCACATGTTCCCTTACAAAATCATATGATTTGGTGGAGCCCATGTTATTATTAAAGGTTACACAAGGTGAAATAATATTGATGAACGCAAAACCAGGATGAGAGATAGCCGCTTTCATTAAAGGAACCATTTGGGCTTTATCACCGGAAAAACTTTGGGCTACAAAAGTAGCACCTAATTCAATAGCAAGACTGGCAAGGTCGATCGACTCAAACAAGTTTACATTGCCCGATTTATTCTTTGATCCATAATCAGCGGTTGCCGAATCCTGTCCTTTCGTTAATCCATAACAGCCGTTGTTCATTACAATGTATACCATATTAAGATTACGACGGACAGCATGCACAAATTGTCCCATCCCAATTGAGGCTGTATCACCATCACCGGATACACCAAAATAGATCAGATCCCGATTCGCAAGATTTGCACCCGTCGCTACCGATGGCATCCTTCCGTGTACAGAATTAAATCCATGTGAATTTGATAAAAAATAGGCGGGTGTTTTGGAAGAACATCCAATACCCGACAGTTTAGCTAGCTTATGTGGTTCAATATTCAGATCATAACATGCCTGAACAACTCCGGCACTGATCGAGTCGTGGCCGCAACCGGCACAAAGGGTTGATAATGCCCCTTCATAGTATGCCAGTGTATATCCAAGGTTATTTTTCGGAAGTTGAGGATGGCGGAATTTTGGTCTGATATACGTCATAAATCTATACCTGCTTTAGTTCTGGTGATAATACTTTTGAAACCTGGTTGATAATATGATCTGCCGTTATTGGCATTCCATCATAGTTCAACACCGAAAATAATTTATTCGGATCTGCCTGCAATTCTATCATCAACAATGATTTCATTTGGGCATCTCTGTTTTGCTCGATTACGAAAATTCTTTTGTGCGAATTAATAAAATCTTCTACTTCTTTTGTGAAAGGAAAGGATTTGATTCTGATAGCATCGAAAATTAAACCGTCTTCCTTCATCAGATCCATCGCTTCTTCAGATGAATATTGAGAAGTCCCGAAGAATAAAAAACCATTCTCCGATTTATTTTCTTTGTTGTATATCTGTGGAGCCGGAACATAGGTTTTGGAGGTTTCCCATTTCTTCGTAAGTCTATCAACATTGCGTTTATAGGCTCCTCCATCTTCGGTATAACCTGCATACTCATCGCGTGAAGTTCCTCTTGTAAAAAATGAACCTTTCACCGGATGTGTACCCGGATAAGTCCTATAAGTAATTCCATCTCCATCCACATCGAGATATCTTCCGAATTTTTCGATCTTATCCAATTGTTCTGCTGTGAGAACTTTTCCTCTTTTATATTTTCTTTTATCATCCCAAACCAATGGCTCAGAAACGTGATCGTTCATTCCCAGATCCAGATCCGTTAGCATGATCACAGGTGTTTGCAATTGTTCTGCAAGATCAAATGCATCAGCCGTCATGTCAAAACATTCCTTAGGTGTGGAAGGAAACAATAAAACCTGTTTAGTATCCCCATGCGAAGCATAAGCCGCTTCCATTACATCAGATTGCTGGGTTCTGGTTGGCATTCCGGTTGACGGACCTGTACGTTGTACATCAATGAGCACCACTGGAATTTCAGCGAAATAAGCAAGGCCCAAAAATTCGTTCATTAAGGATACACCGGGGCCTGAGGTAGAAGTAAATGATCTGGCACCATTCCAGCTTGCCCCGATCACCATTCCAATGGCAGCCAATTCATCTTCGGCTTGCACAATGGCTACATTTTTTTTGCCGTTTATTTTATCAAAACGGAATTCTTCCGAATAATCCATAAATGCTTCTACTACAGAAGTAGAAGGGGTAATGGGATACCAGGCAGCAACCGTTGCTCCTGCATACACCGCACCTAAACCACAAGCAGCATTTCCTTCCATCAGAATTTTATCACCCAATAAGTCTCTTCTTTCTAATCTGATGTCTAATGGATATTTAAAGTTCTTATGTACATAATCAACGCCCAATTGTAATGCCTGAACATTCATTGGTATTAGTTTTTCTTTTCCCTTGAATTGTTCTGCCAACAAACCTTCGAGTTCTTTAAATTCAATATCCAGCAAAGCGGCCAACGCTCCAACATAAATAATGTTTTTAAAAAGTTGTCGCTGACGTGCATCGCTATAAGCCTCGTTGCACATATGCATCAAAGGGATGCCTATATAGTTAATATCCTCTCTGATGTATTCCGAATGTAATTTTTTAGAGCTGTCGTAAAGAAAATATCCTCCGGGTCTAACATCGGCTACATCTTTCAACATGCTTTGCGGATTCACAGCAACCATTAAATCGATCCCTTCTCTCCTACCCAAATAACCTTTTTCACTTACCCTTACTTCATACCATGTAGGTAATCCCTGAATATTCGATGGAAAAATATTTTTTGGTGTAACCGGAATTCCCATTCTGAAAATGGCTTTTGTAAAAAGAAAATTCGCACTGGCGGAACCGGTCCCATTTACATTCGCAAATCTTACAACAAAGTCGTTTACTTTTGGTGATGATAACATGAATTGTCCGCTTTAGTTACGTTATAAAAGAATTTCTGCATATCCCAGGCCGCTGTTGGGCAACGCTCTGCACACAATCCACAATGGAGGCAAAGATCTTCATCCTTTACCATTACCCGTTTTGTGGCCAATACGTCAGAAACATAAATATCCTGAGTTTTATTATTGGCGGGCATTTTTAACATGGCCCTTAAATCTGTTTCATTTTCTGCATTTTCTGTAAACGTAATACATGCTGTAGGACAAATATCCATGCATGCATCACATTCAATACATTTATTTTCTGTAAAAACCGTTTGTACATCGCAGTTTAAACAACGCTCTGCTTCTTTGAATCCGGTTAACGGATCAAAACCCAATTCAACTTCTTTTTTACGGTTGTTGAGCGTTACTTTTTTATCTGCCTGCGGAACAACATATCGCTCGTCATTCACAACAGCACTGTCATAACCCCATTCGTGAATTCCCATTTTCTGACTGATGAGGTTCACCATCGGATCCAGTCGTTTATTCAGATCTTCTCCCTTACAAAGCAAATCGATCGAGACGGCAGCCTGATGCCCATGTGCAACAGCGGTGATCACATTTTTGGGTCCCCACGCCGAATCGCCACCAAAAAACACTTTTGGATTGGTAGATACAAAGGTGGTTTCATTTACAATTGGCATTTCCCATTTATCAAATTCAATTCCACAATCTCTTTCAATCCATGGGAAACTATTTTCCTGTCCGATGGCTACCAATACATCATCTGCTTCAAAGAAAACATCATCACCACCAACAGGAACGAGTTTCCTTTTTCCACTTTCGTCATATTCAGCCTTTACTTTTTCAAAAGTCATTCCTTTCAATTTCCCATTCTCTACAACAAAAGATTTAGGGACATGATTATCGATGATTGGAATATCTTCATGTTGGGCATCTTCCTTTTCCCAGGGGGATGCTTTCATTTCGGTAAACGGAGAACGAACAACCACTTTTACATTTTCTCCTCCTAAACGACGCGCTGTTCTGCAACAATCCATCGCCGTATTTCCTCCACCCAGTACGATTACATTTTTTCCGATCTTTTTTGTATGCTCAAATGCTACTGAACCTAACCAGTTAATTCCGATATGAATATTGGCAGCAGCTTCCTGTCGACCTGGTGTGTCTGGCAGATCTCTTCCTCTCGGTGCACCGGTACCCACAAAAACCGCATCATAATCTTTGGCCAGTACTTCTTTCAGGCTTTCTACATAATGATTAAAATGCGAATGGATACCAAGATCGAGTATATAATTTACTTCTTCATCCAAAACAGTTTCAGGTAAACGAAAGGATGGGATCTGGCTGCGCATAAAACCACCACCCGCTTTTTGTTCATCATACAAATGAATTTCATAACCTAACGGAGCCAGGTCACGGGCAACGGTTAATGAAGCAGGTCCTGCTCCAATCAATGCTATTTTTTTTCCGTTCTGTTTAAACGGACCTTTCGGCATTAAATGTTTTACATCATCCTTATTATCGGCAGCAACCCTTTTCAAACGACAAATAGCTACCGGTTCTTCTTCCACCCTACCTCTTCGGCAAGCTGGTTCGCAAGGTCGGTCGCAGGTTCTGCCAAGAATACCAGGGAATACATTCGAATCCCAGTTGATCATATAAGCTTCGGTATATTTACCTTCAGCAATGAGTCTGATGTATTCCGGAACCGGTGTATGTGCCGGGCAGGCGTATTGGCAGTCAACCACTTTGTGGAAGTACTCCGGGTCTTTAATGTCTGTAGGTTTCAATGATAAATGATCTTTTTCTTCCTCCTCCGTTTACAAAACCACCGTGCGATAAAGTTAAAGCACTCATAATCTGCAATTTGGAAAATTTAGGATTACCCCCCAAAATAATGGATTTTTTATGAAATATGCAAAGCCTTTATAGGCTGCCTTCGGGCCATCCACTTTAGTACCCCGGCACACTATCGTTTCAAAAGGGTCTTGCGTTGTATTCCGCTGCCTGCTTGGCAAAACCAGTGTTGTTTACTACCAGTGTGCCCGGGCCGATATCACTTTTATCCCCGGCAGATCATCGTTAACCATATTTTCAACATTTTTTTAACCATGCGCTTTAAACCGGTCATTAATCCAATGGTCAAATGATCAACCAGCAAAACCAAAAACATGTCAGAGAAATTTTTAAAAACCAGGAATCGCTTCATCCCATTTACAGTTGGAATTATTTTCTGCTGGTTTGGAGCGTTGAAATTTTTCCCCGGTATGAGTCCGGCAGAGGAATTAGCCAAGACAACCTTAGATCATATCTTCTTTGGAACCATTTCAAATAACATTAGCCTTCTTTTATTGGGTGTTGTAGAATGTGGCATCGGACTGATGCTCATCTTTTATGAGCAGTTAAAATATACACTTCTCGCCGCCATCATCCATTTATCCTGCACCTTTATTCCTTTGGTCATTTTTCCAGAACTTACCATGGGTCTGGCGGGACAATATATATTAAAGAACATTATTATCATAGGTGCATTATTCACCATCTATCCATTTCGTTCAAAGCGTCCGGAGATGCAGAGTTATTATCCGGGAACTCAAGCCGGTGACGAAAATATAGAAGCTTTGAGAGACGGGCATTAGTCCGCCCTATTGAAGGCTTTTCAATTATTTTCCTAGATTTATAATATGGATTCCATTTCGGAGTTTCTATACTACAACATCTATGAAAATGACCACCTGCATTTCCATTTTATTCATGATGCTCAGCAGCTGTCAGCTCGGAGTTTCCAAAACCGACCATTTTAAAGCCAACCAACGTCCAAAAAAAACATATTCTGAATTTTTATTGGAGGTTGCAGAAGAAAGAGAAAAACTCAAGGACAAAACGCTGGCTGATGCCAAAGAATATTTTTTTTCGCTTGTGAACGAAAAAATTCCTGATTACTGGGCAGGAACTCCATGGGATTTTAATGGTGTAACACGTACACCCGGAGAAGGAAAAATCGCTTGTGGCTATTTTATCACCAATACCATGGTCGATTTCGGATTTGATATTGAAAGGGTCAAATTAGCACAAGCCGCCTCATCGGTTCTCATTAAGGCAACCTGTACAAATGTGAAAAACTACGCTGATTTTGAAAAACTGAAAACTTATTTAGCGGATGCGGAAGAACATTCTGTTTTTATTGTGGGTCTCGATTTTCATACGGGTTATATCACCAAAGAAAAAAAGGATTGCTATTTTATTCATTCCAATTATATAGGTAACAAAGGCCCCACAAAAGAATTAATTGATGAAAGCGAGGCATTAAACGCAAGTAAAACCTGGATGATCGGAAGCATTAGTGCGAATGATGAATTCATGCAGAAATGGGTAGATCAGTAATGGAGCTTAACTCCAGCAACACCTGTTTTGGGAAATTTCTTGCGATTCTTTTTGTTATCTGCACTTCTCTTTCTTTATTTTCTCAAAATACTCCCTGTAGAGATATTTTATCCTGTTCCCATCAGTTAATACAGCAAATCGAAGATCCGGTTGAAAGATCCAATGAGCTTCAGTATTTAGGTACTCTTTATGCCGAAAAAAAAGATACCGAAACTGTGATAAAGATCTATCGCGAAATTGATCTCATTGGCAAAAACCAGACCGATACATTGGTATCTGCTGCTATCCGAATCAGAGCATTGCGATTATTCTATGAATATCTGGCACCTTCTGAGGTAATGATGCAACTCAGACAAATCGTACCTACAATAATAAATTATAACAGCATTTTTCATACGGAGGAAAAAGCATGTTTTTTAGATACGGTCTCAATACTTTATACTGAAATAGAAGAATATGGATTGGCTAATCAGATCATTGAAAAAATTTCTTATTCCGGGCCTTTCACTTCCGACAAAAGATGTGCTGCTATGTACAATGTAATGGCGGTAATGCACTACAATCTGATCCACGATTCTGATAAAGTGAAAGCATTCCGTGAATTTAAAAAATGCCTGGCTGTTCTTAAGCCGTATGAATATTATCCGGAATATACAACTTACTCCATTGGCAAGATCAATTGCATTGATACGAAAAAACAATTGGGCTATGCATGTCTAAAGATGGGTATGCTTCATCAGGCTTCTCAGCTTATAGGCATGGCTGAAGAAAGTTCCGATTATTATTTATTGGAAACATTTGAAGATCTTCTCAAAAACAATCCGGTAGATTCAGTAATTCCATTTATTTCCGGATTCAATACCTTAGGTTATAAAGCAAACGCTTATTTTTTATGTATAGATACCATTATTCCTTTTGATACAGCGATGGTTTATACCGTTTCTGATATGCTCGATTCAGTTAGATATGGAAATGATATCTATGACAACTACAAGATAAATGAAATGAAGTATGAGCTGGTTCAAAAACTTCTGATCCTCGATGATTACAATACAGCACTTAAACAAGCTAAAAGCATCACCGAAGATCATATCCGGAGCAAGGCCCTCATTAAAATAGCAGAACATCATTTTTCCCTTAATAGACCAGAGCAAGCTATAACCATAGCAGATGATGCATTTATCGATATGCACAGGGCACGTGAACGGAGTGAATTCCTTATATATGGTTATGTCAGATTAGCTAAACTATATTCAGCTATGAGTGAAGAAAATAAGTTCAACTCAACCATGGAAGAAGCGATCGCAAGTTCAAAAAAAGATATCAGATCAGACTATTTTATAGAGGTATCACTAGAACACGTTGCCATTGCTTTTGCTGAACTGCATTTGTACAACAAGGCTGCTGAAATTGCCAGCTCACTCAGCAATGGTGGATCAGGAAGTAAAAGATCAAGCTGTGAGGAAAAGATCTATAAAGCCGCTTTTTCCAATGGAGATACCCTGGAGGGAAAGAAATTATTAATGAACGCCTGCGCAGAGCTTAAAAATATTGAACATGAATATCAACAGTTATGGTACGTAAGGGAAGCTTCCATCCAATATGCCTATTTAAAGGATTATACGAGTGCAGTTGCGGTGGCATCCACCATGCAAGGTTATGCTATCGGATACTTGGAAGAAGCATTGGAAGGTTTCCTGGCAGCTTCTAAAAAAAATGGGGATGATCCTGTAAGTATTGTTTATCTAAAGAACTTTCTGGACCTGGGAACGAAATACGGCGGAGATAATTCATACTTACTAAAAATGGTGATTGATGCTTATTGTACGGATGGACAAGTGAAAGATCAAGATCTTGAAAACCAGATCAAGCTACTTTGTTGTAAGGGTGTTGGGGCTGGTGAATGTTATCATTGGCAAACACTCTTTTACTTCTACTATAAAGGAGGAAACAAAGAAGAAATGAAGAATATCCTAACGCTGAGATTAAAATCGATCCAAAAAATTGAAAAACCGGTTGATCAAAATAAAAGACTAAGGGAACTATACCAATTCTACCAGAAGTATAAAATGGAACCAGGTCCTGATGAAATGAAGATCATTCAGGATATAAGTGAATAAACAATAACTGCGCACAGTCCTACTGAACCTTTGGAACTTTGAGTTGTACCTACAGACAACCAATCGTTGGATGAGCGGAATGGCGTTCTATCAGGATCTAAAAACCAAATTATGTTATGATGTAGAGGCTATATTTGTGCAGGAAACAACAAACGGCGGAATAAGTTATGGG
>JANWKQ010000221.1 GCA_025451295.1 Flavobacteriales bacterium
ACTATGCGATTGACTTCCTGGCTGAGCAGGGTTTTGATCCCCAGTTTGGCGCACGACCATTGAAGCGGTTGATACAAAAAGAAATTGTGAACCAGCTCAGCAGGCGGATATTGGCCGGTGATATTGATAAGACCCACCCGGTATTGGTGGATGTGTTTGATAATACCGTAGTGTTCAGAAATGAATCAGTTGAGCCGGCTTCGACTTTTGACAGAAAGGAAGCTGTTGGGTCGGAAAAAAATAATGGAAGGAAGAAATAATTGGAAACCCCGGTGTGCCGGAACCCTGTTCTTTTCTGAAATCAATAAGGTCTTTTCTTTGGGTCTTTGCGCATATCAAAAAGGCAGAGTATTTCAATTGTATTCTCCTGGTAGCGATAAAATATCTGGTTATGCGGCGTAAATAAAATGCTTCGAACATTTTTTCTTTTATCAGAGGCTTTATCGATTTTAGGGTTATGGGCAATAAAATCAATCCTTTTTTCCAACCGGTTGAGAAAGTAATAAGCGGATTTGGTTGAAAATTCCTTGAGAAGATATTGCTAGACGCGAAGTGTATTCTTCCGGAAACGTTTGGTAATGACTATTTTTTTCTCCATTCATTCATTTCCTTTTTAAAGTCATCCCAGTCAACGGTTTTTTTACTATCGGCTTCCTTAATGGCTTGATCCAATTCTTTCAATTGAGAGACATTCAATTTATCTACAATATCCTTTTTGGAAGTATAGAAAGCCACGTGTTCCATCAGCTGGTTCAGTACAGTTTCATTCTCTATCTCCTCCAGCATCTGGTATATTTTTGATTTAACTGCTTTGCTCATATTAAATAGTTTCAAATAGTAAATTACAAAAAATATGGGCAGGTCGGTACAGGTAATTGTGTTTGATAATACAGTGGTGTTCAGAAATGAAGTGCCGGACCCGAGCTCGCCTATTGGAAGACAAGCTGCTGTAGGTTCGGAGAAATATAATGGAAGGAAGAAGTAGGTGGAAGTCCCGATGAACTCGGGGCTTTACTCAGGAATGTCTTAGGAGATCAGAGAATTTTGAAATTCTTTTGACGGCAAAAGCTTTCTCAGAACCTGTTCCTTTCTATTCTTCGCTAAATCAACAGTGGGTCCACCGATTTTTGTTTTTTCATGATGAGCTTCTCATCTATCACTTTGTCGTTTTTGATAATGGTTTACTGAAATCTGGTAACGGGTCACCGAAAATGTAGTGGTTAAACCAATATAGGTTATGCTCAGTCGCAGCTTTTAAAGTTTTTGGTTTGTTTATCCCATGTCCAAATCCATTATAAACAATCAGTTCTGTTTTGACGTTTTGAGCTTTCAATGCTGTATACAAATCGTAAGCTTGTTGAATAGGCACATTTGTATCTCTATCGCCATGTTGAATCAAGGTTGGAGTTTTTGCCGTCTTGGCGTAGGTTACAGGAGATATCCTTTTGTAGATTTCTGGGTCATCCATCGGGCTTTTGCCCAGATAATCTAAAGCAAAATATTTCCCATGATAATATTCGGATGACAAATCTGAAGTCCCCGCACCGACTGAAATAGCCTTAAATTTATTAGTTTTTAATCCCAACAATGCGGTTAAATATCCCCCGTGACTCCAGCCCATACAACCTATTTTAGTTGTATCAATTAACCCTTTTTTATTCAGGTATTCTATTCCGGAAAGGATATCATCTCCTTGTTTATCAAAATTTCTATAACCCAATTTCCTAAACTCTCTTCCGTAACCACTACTGCCTCTATAATCTACCTGTAGCATTAAAGCGCCGCGGTTTACCCAAAGATCAATCGGGTAAAATGCCCAATTGGCCTTTAGTAGCCGGCTTATATCAGCAGGACCACCATGAATAAAAATCAGTAAAGGATATTTTTTATTTAAGCTGAAGTCTTTTGGCTTAGTAAGTATCCCTTCTATTAAAAGACCATCGGTGCTTTTCCAGGAGATCTTTTCACTTTTACTCAAAATGTACTGGCTAAGCTGATCGGAAATGGTTGTTAATTTTTTTGCCTGAAAATCCTTTACACTGCTAATATATAATTCATCAATATCAATAGTTGTTGAAGGAGATGCTTTGAAAGCCACAAGTTGTCCATCGGCAGACAAAGAAAAACCGTTGGCAATGATATCATCAGGTTGAGTTACTCGGGTAAAAGAATTTGTTTCAGGTATCATCCGAAACAGATGTACTGCTGTTTTCTGACCGCCCCAAAAATATATGCCATCTCTATTCCATTCAACAATTCGTGGATTTTCGTCAAAGCTCTCTGAGATGGATTGAGGAACGCCGCCTTTAGCCGGAACAACAGCTAACCGAAAATTATAGCGATCAAGTCCTGTTCTGGCCATATCAGATATAAAAATGATTTTTTCTCCATCAGGAGACCACTGCGGATCTCTGTCCCTGTTTGTTTGTGATACAATCTTCTGTATTTTGTTATCTGGAACAGAAAAAACAAAGATATCCGGTTCTCCATCTTTTGAACCTGTTTCCACACCGCTAAAGACTATTTTGGAATCATCCGGTGACCATGAAAAAGGACTTGATATACCTGATACTGAGACATTATTAATTACTTCTCTTCCGGGATAAGGTTTTTTTATAGCGGAATCCAGATTTAATAACCATAGATGAGTCATTGAAACTTCATCCTTTCCTATTACCGTAAAGCTCCCATATTCCTTTCTTTTTTTTAGTTCGTCTGATATAGTTGATGCCGAAGTATAGACGATGTATTTATTTTTATGGTCCCATGCAAAATCATTGACTCCGGATATTGCATTACTGAGCTGAATAGTTTTTCCTGTTTCCGGTGAAATGATGAACAATTGATCATTTCCATTGGCGTCTGAACTTAGGTAGGCTATCCATTTACTATCCGGCGACCATTTGTAATTCCAGCCTGAATTTTTACCCGATGTAAGCTGTATCACTTTACTAGTTGTTGGTTCTATCATCCATAGGTGAGAATCCCAACCATCAGCTTCAAAATTCCGTTTATTTATTTCGTATGCAACAAATTTTCCATCGGGAGATATTGCGGCTTCGCCAATTGATTTTATACTCAGTAAACTATCCAATGACGGATAGATTTGGACGTTCCCATCCTTTTGTAATTTAGTGTTGGTCTGAGCACTTGCAGAAAGAATAATACCAAAGAAAAAAATCGCTTGAAGGGCAGACTTCATAAACGTTGGTTGCACTCTGAAGGTAGGCAATATTTTTTTCGCGAAAACTATTCTTTATAGGGCAACAACTTCTTCAACAGAATGTCTTTCCTGTTCCTTGCCACATCAATAGTCGTACCATCACTCATTACCAGGTATCCGCCTTCCCCTTTTACATATTTTTCCACTTCATTCAGGTTGGCAAGATAGCAGCGATGTACACGGACAAAAGAGTGTTCGTCCAGCAATTCTTCCATTTCTTTCAATGTTCGGGATACAGTTATTTTTTTAATGTTTTTTAACAGTAGGATGGTATAGTTGCTGTCTGATTCGCAGCTGATGATAGAGTCAACCAGGATCATTTGCAGGCCTTCCATGGTTGGCAGGGCAATTTTCTTGACAGGGGTCGTGGGCTGATTTATTTTTTGCAGCAGTATTTCCAGCTGTTGTGCCATTGGCTTTTGTGAACGCTGAATCACTTTCTGCACTGCCCTTTGCAGTTCTTCGCTGTCTATAGGTTTGAGCAAATAATCAATAGCGCTGAAACGGATTGCTTTTAATGCGTATTGGTCATAGCTGGTGGTGAAGATGATCTCAAAATTTACAGTCGTCAATTGCTCCAGCATTTCAAATCCGTTCATCTTTGGCATCTCGACATCGAGGAAAACCAGCTCAGGCGAATATTTTTGAATGGCAGCAAGTGCATCGGCGGCATTGGGGCAAACAGCCGTAATCTCCACTTCCGGGATATCTTCCAGCAATGTGGCTAAAGCCTCACAGCAGTAAGGTTCGTCGTCAATGATGATTGCCTTAAGCCCCCCAGTCTCCCGATAGTGGTTGTTATGCAGATTATTGGTCATACAGGTTCTGTCACCGATTCTTTGAAACTAATATTTAATATCACTTTTGTACCGGTTGCATTTCCATTTTCATCTTTCAGATCTTCAATTTCATAAAATGTATGTAAGCCTTTTTCCCGGTTCAGCAGGGCCAGGCGTTCAGTTGTAATTTTTAATCCCATTGATTTTTCTTTTTCGGCAGTCTTACTTTTCATCGCTTCCGATCTTTCCCGGCCAACACCATTATCAGTAATGCTACAATTTAAGATATTATCCTGCATGCTTAGTTCAATTTCGAGCCGGCCCAGACCTTCTTTGTGCATCAGTCCATGCCAGATGGCGTTTTCACAAAATGGCTGAAGCAATAAGGGAGGAACAAAAATGTTATCGGTATCGATTGCATTTAAAAAAGTAATGCCGTAATCAAATGAATTTTTAAACCGTAGTCTTTCCATTTCGAGATATAGACCCAGCATTTCCAATTCATTATCCAAAGTAATCAGTGGTTTTTGAGAATTCGTCAGGATCATCCGCATCAGCCGGGAGAAACGCGTAAGATAATTGGAAGCGGTCTTGGGTTCGTTTTTAAGGATAAACCGGTTGATGGAACTAAGACAGTTAAATATAAAATGCGGATTCATCTGGGCACGAAGGGCCTGCATTTCCAATTCGGCGGCCTGCCTTTGCAATTCTACATGTTTATTTTCGCTTTGCAATTCTTTCAGCTTCCAATCCTGTTCTTTTTGCTCCTGCAGCAATCTTTCATTCTTTCGTTTCAGATTAATGTTTCTGAACACATAAAGCCCTACAAATACAATAGCAATGAATATGGCGATGAGAAAATTGCGGAAAGAGGCTTCCTGTTTCAGTTGCTGTTGTTTGATCTGGTTATCTCTCTGGAGGAAACCAATACGGGATTCCTTTTTGGCATCTTCGG
The DNA here is from genome assembly GCA_025451295.1 of Flavobacteriales bacterium. Lineage (GTDB taxonomy): Bacteria > Bacteroidota > Bacteroidia > CAIKAF01 > CAIKAF01 > JANWKQ01. The sequence goes on from JANWKQ010000221.1 coordinate 4,958, forward strand.
CTTCCTTTTTATGATTATTCAGACGGATTAAGAACTGCCGGCTTTGTATGGAGTCTCTTATTGTCTGGTATTTTACAAGAGTTTCATAAGCGTCTTTATGTCTTCCCAAATGATAATAAACAGTGGATAGTAATTGATAACCATCCATCATTCTGGGTCTGCTATTATAATGTTCAAATCGTTCGACTGCCTTCTTGGCGTTTGTTAAGGCATTATTGTAGTCTTTTTTCTGTGAATATGCTTCTGCTTTAAGAAACAAGGTGTTTAATAAAGACCACTCATCATATTCATTAAGTTTGTTCTTTTTCGCGTGTAAGTATAGGGAATTTTCCAGGATGGAAAGCGCACTATCCGGTTGGTTTTTTTTCATGTAAATCTGGGCAAGGACATTATTTCCATAAATCCGGTGCCCTTCTACATAACTATTCCAATCCTTTTTCCAGAGATTCCAGAAGTAAAGTGCAGAATCCTGGTTGCCCATTTTATTGTATAATTCACTCATCGAGCCATACGATATCCATCCTGATAAGTTTCTGTCTTCAGCATATTTATTTGCTTTTTGCAAATACTCCAAAGTTGTTTCTTTATCCCCGGCCGCATTGTACAGGTCAGACATATTTAAGTAAGACCATACCACCATTTCATGTCCCCATTCATCAGATGGGTCTTTTTTTACGTGTGAGGATGCAAGCTCGATGCATTTTTCGCAGTAGGGGAAACCAGTTTCGAACTGCCCTTTTTCGATCTCGGCCATGCAGAGCCGGATGGTTGCTTCTGTTTCCAGCCTTAAATTTCCCGTTTTTTTGAGATGATAGACTGCCTTCCGGTAGCTTTCAACCGGGTCTTCCAGGCGGCCAAGCTGGAGGTGAGATTTTCCAGTCAGGAGATCGTCATTTAATTCCATGGCCAATTGTAAAGCTCGTTTTATATATATATCGCATGCTTTTGTGTCCTGGATATGCCATTTTGAATTTGCAATCGTTATTAAAGCCTGAGCTTCTCCATATTTATATCCCGCTTGCAAGGCTTCACGGCTGGCCAAATCAGAATAAAAAAAGGCTGAATCGATTTTTTTTTGAAAACTCATGCGGGCATCCAGAAAGGTTACTGCAATTTCATTCAGGCAATTGATCCTGGCTGTGTCTTTCACCACTTGCAGGCGTTGCTTCAAGGCTTCAGATCTTAAACTGTCTGCTTTCTTCTTATGCATCCTCATTTCCTCCACGTTTTGAGCATGAATAATAGGCTCGCAAGCCAAGAAAAGCAGGGGTGTGATTAGATATTTTTTCATAACTAATATATTTTAGTTAACATGTTAGAATCAACGGATCGTGACAAAAAAATCCTATAATGGAATAAAATTAGGACTGGACATTGTCTTTTACCAGCCGGATTGAGGGAATGAAGGATTATGAGCATGAGCAGCGGGTGTGAGTGAGGGAAAAAAGGAAATGCATTTACACTTTCTGTATCACATCAAATCCTTTGAATCTTCCGGTAATAGCAAGTCCGAATACTTTTTTTGCTGTTCCGTTTTGTTTGAGTTTGACAGCCGTTTCATCTCATTTGCAGAACTTTCAAAACGAGTTTTTAAACAGTCAATTATTTGATTTTCAATAGCCACGGTTTACGGTTTACAGTTTACTGTAAACTTAGTTTTTTCTGTTTTTATTGCTAAAAAGGAATTACGCCTTATACGGCAGCAATCTTTGCATTAGCAATTCCTTGCGGCTTCTTGAAACATCCACCGTAGAACCATCCGTCATTACAAGATAGCCTCCTTCGCCTTTTACATATCTTGTAATGGCATTCAGATTTATAACATGAGAATTGTGTACACGAAGGAATGCCTGATCAGCCAGCATATCTTCGGTTTCTTTCAGTGTTCGAGATACCAAGAGTCTTTTTTTTCCGGTTAGAAAGAATTCCGTGTAATTGTTGCTGGAAGAACAACTGATAATGGTTTCAACCGGCACAAATTCCAAC
>JANWKQ010000222.1 GCA_025451295.1 Flavobacteriales bacterium
ATCATTATCAAGTATCCGGAGAAACCGACACCTTTTGCATATCCGATCATGATGGAAAGGATCAGGGATGCGTATACGAATGAGAGTTTGGAGGAGCGGGTTAAGAAGATGGTGTTGCAGTTTAGTTGATATGAATTGCGTCAACAATTCAAGAACAAAACAAAAAACTTATCCCTTCAACAAATTCGTATCCAACGGCTTTTGAACAAATTGTTCCTTACTTAAATACCGATCCAGATTTTTTGAATAAATCCCATCAGTGGTAAGCACAAACATCCTGATCTTCTCCTTTTCCGTAAAATCCAACTTAATAAACTCCTCCAAAAAATGGAATCCAGCCTTAGCAATCATCGGTTCCTCAATAAGAATCATATCAGGACCCTTTGACTGTTGCAATAACTTCTGCAATGACACATACGCTAACCAACTATTATTATGTGCCTCTATCTCCGCACCATCAAAAGTTTTTTTGAGATCTTTTTCCAAACGATCATTTTCGGTGTCATTTTCTCCTATGAGGTAAATGAGAGTCGAGGGAGTCTTCATTTTGAGTGGCCGTTAGTTGGGGCAAGGTAAATCGCCCGATTTACATATAACAGGAGGTGTGTCACGGGGTTTCGTGATATTTGACGATTGCGGCCGCTAAGTTTTTTTTAATTGTGTTCAACGAATTTCAGAATCCGTTTTTCATCCAACAGATGAATACGTCGATCTACAATATCGATGATCTTTTTTTCTTTAAAAGAAGAAAGCACACGTGATACCGTTTCTCTTGAAATGCCCGAGATCTCGCCTAGTTCATCACGTTTGATGCTGATGCCTTTGTCCTTGAATTCAGGGAGATAATCGTATAATAAAAGAAGGGTCCTTCCAAGTTTAGCGGTTGCCATTCCACTGGAAAGATCTTTGATCCGGCGGAGCAAACAGGAAATGGTTTTTACAAAAGCGGTGGAGATGTAGGTATAGATTTCCGGATTCTGGGCCATTAATTTAAGGATGGTATCCCTTTTAATGATCCATAGATCTACATTGGTAAATGCAATGGCTGAATTTTCATAACGACTGTTTTCCAACATCGATTCAAGACCGATCAAATCATTTTGCTTTTTGAAATCAAGCAAACATTCTTCACCCCCATTTTTTTGTTTGGTGATTTTTACCACTCCAGATTGTATGATCACAAAATCGGAGGCACTAAATCCTTCACGATAGATGTATTGGCCCTTTTTATAGGAACGGGATACTCTTTCTCTTTCAAAAAATTCTTTTTCAGTTTGGTTTAGACAATCGGTTAGACACCCAGGATTTAAAGCCTTGGTCTCATAATCGCCAAGCTGATTCATAATTTCTCCTCCTTATTTTCATTTCGACAAATCTAATCACATTTAGATACCAAAATAATTTTTTTTTACGCATCACAATAAGGCATGAATTATTGTGACGGTTATCACATGATTGAGCGGTTTAGACGGTTGGATCAACCAAAAAATTTTGCAACCGGATTCGAGTTGATTGGTGGGGTAATTTTTGTTGCTTTACAAAGATACATCAATAAAAAGGCGTGGGTATGATTTTTACATTTATTAATGTTTTCAGCCAGGCCTAGGGAGACGAGGTATTCCGTGCCATTCTATTAATTAGTTTAATATCTGTATATTAGATTTCATTTTCGTGTTATGAGCATTGCAGATTGGTTTGATAGTTCGAAGGAGATTTTTTTGGTGATCGGTAAAATTGCCATTGTGATTTTATCAGCGATGACCATTAACTTTATTGTACGATATCTGGTTACCGGCTATTTTAAGCGAGAATCACATCATATTAATGTTGACCCTACTACCTTTAGCTTTGTAAAAAATGCCTTTACCTTTATTCTGGTCATCATCACCGTTATTACGGTGGTTTATATGATACCTGCCTTCAAGCAAATTGCGATCACTTTATTTGCAGGTGCCGGAATTCTGGCGGCTATCCTGGGTTTTGCATCACAGGCTGCCTTTTCAAATATTATTAATGGTGTTTTCCTTGTCATCTTTAAACCCTTTCGCATTGGTGATCTCATCGAGATCGGAAAACATTCGGAATATATAGGCAGAGTAGAAGATATAACACTGCGACATGTGATCATTAAAAATTTTGAGAACAAAAGGATCATTGTTCCCAATACGGTTATCAGCAATGAGATCATCGTAAACCGAAGTATATTCGACGAAAAAGTGATCCGGTATCTGGATATCATGATAAGTTATACGGCTGATATTGATAAGGCAGTAAGTGTGATACAGGATGAATGCATTCATCATCCGCTTTTTACGGATCCACGAACAAAGGAACAGATCGAAGCAAACGAAGACATTGTTGAAGTGAGGGTGATCCGTTTAGCAGAATATGGCATACAGCTGAGAGCTTATGTTTGTGGAGAAACTTCACCAGAGTCATTTGTATTGGTTACGGATCTGTACAAGATCATTAAAAAACGTTTTGATAAAGAAGGTATAGAAATTCCGTTGCCTTATATGAATGTGATCATTAAAAATCCGCCGACTCAACCATAAAGAATCGTGGACAAAAAAAATTATAAATACCGGGATGCATCACCCGATCCAAGAGTGGCGTTAAAGGTGGGTAAACCACCCGGAACACTTATTTATACGGGTGCAAAAAAAGAAAAAACACCTGTTATTTCTGCCATTCAATTTAAAGAGGACAAGGTTTTTGAATTTGCTGCTAATACGATCGAAGAGATCAAAACACAATTACAGCCCGAATTGGTTACATGGATCAATATCGATGGAATAAATGATCCGAAAATGCTGAATGATGTAGGTAAAGAATTTCAACTGGAGAATTTATCGCTGGAGGATATCATGAATACCGAAAGCCGTCCTAAATTCGAAGAATTTGACAGCTATATTTTTGTGATCTTAAAAGACATGCATTGTCCGAACGACGGCATCTTCGACATGGAGCAAATCAGTCTGGTGCTTAAGGAGAATTTATTGATCACTTTCCAGGAGGAACCGGGGGATGTATTTGATGGAGTGAGGGCCAGAATAAGAGCAGGTACCTCAAAAATAAGAACACGTGGTGTTGATTATCTGGCGTATGCTTTAATGGATGCCATCATCGACAATTATATCATCATCACCGAGACCTTTGATCATTATCTGGATGATCTGGAAGATCTTTTATATGCAACTACCCATCGCCGGCAACTCACTAAAATAAAGGAAGCCAAAAAGCATTATAATACACTCAAAAGGGTAGTGCACCCAATGAAGGATGTGGTGTATAATATTTATCGCACCGAGCATAAACTCATCACCAAAAGGACCCATATTTATACAAGAGATCTGTATGATCATGTTACCAGTATTGACGATACCATTCTACAATCACGTGACAAGGTATATGGCCTCATGGGCATCTATCAATCCGGCACGAATAATATCATGAACAACATCATGAAAACCTTAACGATTGTTTCGGCTATTTTTATGGCCTTGTCGTTAATAGCAGGAATTTATGGAATGAATTTTAAGCATATGCCAGAACTGGAATCACCCTATGGCTATTATGTTACGCTGGGGATCATGTTTGTTGTGGCACTTGGACTTATTATTTACTTCCGGTTCAAAAAGTGGCTATAGGCTAATACATTTGCGTATGCCGCTTCGTCGCGGCGAAGGATACGATTAATAATCTTTTTTGTTGGTCCAATGTTTAATTCGAGGCCGTGCAGAAGACGGAATATATTCCGTCATATGCACGGCCTCGAAAAGCCTTTACAGAGCAACAACAAAAGATCGGGGGATGCAGCCATCCTAAACATCCTTCCAGATGGGGGCTAATTGATCACATAAACTGACCCAATCTAACCCGTGGAACATTGGCCCGTGGAACATGGCTTTTAGGGCACTAAATCGTTTAACGCTTGGCGAATACCTAATGTTAGTGAGGGTTTTAGCCATGCTTAGGTATTGGAAAGAATCGTGGAACGATTATTTTCTTATTTAGAATCATTTTAAATAAGCTAAACGCTTCATTTTTTTGGCGCTGGCTATACGTAATATCGCTGAATGTATAATTTTGCACACTGAAAACTTGACGATATTTTAACAAGTTTCAACAAGTAGAACATTTCTATGAATAGCGAAAAATCCTTCACCTATCACCACTTGAAAGCCCTACTGGTCGCATTTTTACTGGTGATCTCCACATCCCAAACCTGGGCAGACGGAAACCCCGATAACGGAAAAACCTTATTCAAAGCCAATTGCGCCCGTTGTCACAACATTACCGACCAAAAAATGATCGGTCCCGGTTTGAAGGATGTAAAAAGCCGTTGGACAGATGAAGCTAACCTCCATGCCTGGATCAAAAACTCATCAGATTTTCTAAAAACAGGTGATAAATACGCCAACAAGCTTTTCAACGATTTTAATGGTTCACAAATGCCTGCGTTTGCACTGGATGATGCAGCGATCAACGATATCTTAGCGTATATTGAAAAAGGAGAAACCGCAGTCGATCCCAGTCAGGCAACGGATGAAGGCGGTGGAAATAAAACCACTGGCGGGGGAAAAAATACCAATCGGAATATCATCATCGTCATTTTAGTTATAGGTGCCATTGTATTGCTGGTTGTGGCCCGTGCCCTCAGTAATGTAAGCCGTTCCATGGAAAACATCAGCCGCAAAGAAACCGGCGAAGATCTTCATCCTGAAAGAACACCGTTCGATTTCTTTACCAATGTTTGGAACTGGCTCGGTGCCCATAAAAAATTCGCCTTGTTCCTCGGGATCATTCTGAGTTCATGGCTTTCTTACGAAGCTTTTGTTGCCCTTAGCAAACTGGGCGTTTACCAGGGATATAAACCAGAACAACCTATTAAATTTTCACACGTTACCCACGTAAAACAAAATGGCATCGATTGTAAGTACTGCCATTCAACCGTAGAGAAATCACGTCACGCCGGTATTCCATCCTCCAACGTTTGTATGAACTGTCACAAAGCAGTTAACGAGGGACCAAAGACAGGTAAGGGAGAAATTTCAAAAATATATGCAGCAATTGGTTGGAATCCGAAGGATCTGAAATACTTCGAGAATTATTCCAGCATGAACCGCGATCAGATCAGAGACGTGTTTAAAGATTGGCTGGCTGATGAGCCGGGAGCTTTCGAAAATGTGGAAGGTCAGATCCAGCAGCCGGTACAATGGAATCAGGTTCACGTTTTACCTGATCATGTTTTCTTTAGCCACCAGCAACACGTAAAAGTGGGTAAGGTTGAGTGTGCAGAATGTCACGGAAAGATTGAAGAAATGGAAACTGTGGAACAATTTGCTCCACTTACCATGGGATGGTGTATCAACTGTCACAGAAAAACGGAAGTACAGTTTGCCAGCAATGGATATTACGACAGACTGCATAACTACTACAAAGAACATTACGGAGAATATGAAATGACCAAAGGACAAGCCTTTACCGTTGAGAAGATTGGTGGTTTGGAATGTTCGAAATGTCATTATTAATAATTTTAAATAACATCCATAAGGATCAGATCATATGAGTAACAACAAAGTTTACTGGAAAGGTTTCGAAGAACTGGAGAACGATCCAGAATTTCTGAAGAACAAGGAAAAAGAGTTTGTACACGATTTGCCGATGGACGAATTTTTGTCTGACGAAAAAACCGCGAACTCAAGCACCAATCGCAGAGACTTCCTTAAGTTCTTAGGATTTAGTGTAACCGCAGCTACCTTAGCGGCCTGCGAAACTCCTGTAAAGAAGGCCATTCCTTATGTAGTAAAACCAGAGCAGATCACTCCGGGTGTAGCGAATTATTTTGCATCAGCCTATTATGATGGACATGATTATTATGGAATTCTTGTAAAAACCCGTGAAGGTCGTCCCATTAAAATTGACGGAAATAAACTTTGTCACGTAACACAAGGTGCTACCAATGCAAGGGCACAGGCTTCTGTACTTTCTCTATATGATAATAAAAGAGCCAAGACTGTGATGAAAGGTGGTTCTGAAATTACCTGGAAACAGGCGGATGATGAAATCACCGGAAAATTGGGAGAGATTGCACAGAAAGGTGGAAAAATCGTGATCCTTTCAAATACGATCATCAGCCCATCAACTACACAAGTAATAAAAGATTTTACAACTAAGTTTACCAATGTTCAGCATATACAATATGATGCGGTTTCTTATGCTTCTATCAGAGAAGCGAACCAGGCTTCATTTGGAAAATCAGTGATCCCTGGATATCATTTTGAAAAAGCATGGGCCATCGCTTCTTTTGGTGCTGACTTCCTGAACGGTTGGTTGATGAGTGGTGTTTATGAAAAACAATATGCTGCCACACGTAAACCTGAAGGTGGTGTGATGAGTCGCCATTTCCAATTTGAAGCCACCCTGTCATTAGCAGGAGCCAATGCGGATTATAGAACAATGGTAAAAGCATCTGAAATTGGTGTTGGATTAATAGCTCTTTATAATTATATCGCTGCTAAAGCAGGTAAGCCTACTTTAAGTGGTGCTAAAATTGATTTTGA
>JANWKQ010000223.1 GCA_025451295.1 Flavobacteriales bacterium
CTTCTTTCACGGCTCCTGCTGATGAATTCACCAATTTCATTTCTTCAGCATTCAATTTAAGTTCGATGATCTTTTCGATACCACCTTTACCAAGAATGGCTGGTACACCCAGATAAATGTCTTTCAAACCATATTCACCCTGTAACCAGGCGCAAACAGGCAATACTCTTCTTTGATTTCTAACGATTGCTTCTACCATTTGTGCAGCAGCGGCGCCAGGAGCATACCAGGCTGAGGTACCTAATAAATTCACAATTTCGCCGCCTCCCTTTTTGGTCCGGTCGATGATGGCATTCAATTTATCTTCGGGGATCAGTTCGGTTACCGGAATTCCACTTACCGTGGTATATCTTGGCAAGGGCACCATGGTATCACCATGACCTCCGAGTAACATGGCCTGAATCTCCTTTGGGGAAACATCGAGCTCAGTCGCTAAAAAAGCACGGTAACGGGCTGTATCCAGAATACCAGCCATGCCCATTACAGATTTTGAATCCATTTTTGCGGTGAGAAAAGCACAATAAGTCATTACATCCAGCGGATTAGATACCACCACGATCTTTGCATTGGGCGAATATTTCACCACATTTTCTGTAACCGATTTTACGATGCCTGCATTGGTTGCGATCAAATCATCACGGGTCATACCAGGTTTACGTGGAAGACCGGAAGTGATCACGACTACTTCGGAATTTTTGGTAGGCTCGTAATCATTCGTAAAACCTTTGATACGGCTGTCGTAATAATTAACCGGTGCGGTTTGCCACATATCGAGTGCTTTGCCTTCAGCAAAGTTTTCTTTGATGTCGATGAGTACAACTTCTTCTGCGAGTTCTTTATGTGCAATTACATCTGCACAAGTTGCACCTACGTTTCCGGCGCCGATTACGGTTACTTTCATGAGTTTAAGATATTTTTATGGATGATTGACGGATGCGAAGTTAGAAAAGGGGTGAAGATTTCAAAATGATAAGGCAAAGAGTTTTGTGAATTTTTAATAACATAACTGGTTCCCGTTTAAAGTCGATTTTAGTACCCCATACGGGTACTAAAATTAACCGCTAACCGTTGGTAAGTAAAGAGCCCGGGCCATTTTAAAGCAATACTTAACCGGTTTCTTTGTATTTTTGTTAGATGCATCTATTTGATGCCTTATCACATCTTACTAAAACAGGGTTTTGAAACTGTTTAAACTCATAGGATGCTTGCTGGTTGTAGCTTCTGCCACCGGCACTAATTTTGGTCAATTATCAGCCGATTGTATCAATGCGACCCCTGTGTGCAATTCCCTATATAATCAACCAGTCATCAATTATCCCCCGGATAATATCCCCAATGAGATCAATCCAAGCAGCTCCTGCCTATCAAGTGGTGAAGACAATGGGGTCTGGTATACCTTTACAGTTCAAACACCTGGATTCCTTGCTTTTAATATCATTCCTTACGACAATACGGATGACTATGATTGGGCCCTGTTCGATCTTACCAATAATGTTTGCTCTGATATCTTCGGGAACGCTTCCCTTGAGATAAGCTGTAATTACAGTAATTCTATTACCAATAACGGTATTACGGGTGCCAATGGTGGGCCTAATAATCAGGATGAGGCAATGGTCCCGGTTGTGGCAGGCCAGACCTTTGTGCTGTTCATTAGTAATTATACCGCCAGCACCTCCGGATATCAGCTTGATTTTGGTGCCTCTACTGCACAAATACCTGATAATAGTGCTCCCAGCATGATTTCTGCTGTTCCAAGCGACTCTTGCGGAGCAACCAGTCTGATCGTCACTTTTGATGAGAATATTTCATGTGGTAGCATAAGTCCCGGTGATTTTACCTTAACCGGTCCCGGAGGTCCCATTGCGATTACATCCATCACAGGCTGTGGCGCTCAATATGCACAAACCTTTAATCTCAACCTCAGTCCCGCAATGATCCAGTCCGGGGCCTATACCTTAACCCTTACCGGCGGAATTTCGGATGTATGTGGAAATACCCTGAATGGGCCAGTTGTCATTGTGATTAATAACAATGCGCTGGATGTTACGGTAAACGTGGTAAACGCCACCTGTGGAAATAACGATGGGTCCGCCTCCGTCACTGTAAACGGTGGTCATCCCGGTTTTAGCTATAACTGGAGCAATGGTGCTGTTGGAAATCCGGTGACCAATCTGGCACGAGGACCTTATTCGGTTACCGTTACGGATGCCCTTGGATGTATTGTCACAGTTAATTTTAATGTTTCCGATCCTACCAGTTTTACTTTTACCGTGAACCAGATCCCCGATACCTGTAGCAAAGGAAATGGTGTTCTTACGGTGAATGTGGTTGGAACAACACCTCCTTATGTCTATGATTTTGATGGATTCCAAACAGGAGGTTCTAATGTTTATTCCAACGCCATTGGAGATTCAACCTATGTGATCATCGTAACCGACAATATGAATTGCTGGTTGTCTGATACGGTCACCGTGTTAAATGTGTTGAACGATACATTGGATGCTTTCTATTCCGTAAGTGATCAGGAAGTTGATTTCTTATTTCCGTATGCTACTTTCTATAATCTTTCGCAATACGAAAACACGGTTGAATGGCTGATCGATGGACAAACCATGTTTGGCAATTCTTTCCAATATCAGTTCCCCACGTATGGAGATTATCCGGTGAGTATTATCGCCATTGATGCAAATGGTTGCAGAGATACTTTTACCATGATGATCACTGTAAAAGTGATCCTGTCAATCTTTATTCCGAATGCGATCACAGTGAATGATGATGGACTTAATGAAGTATTTTATGTAAAAGGAATTGGTATGGATACGAGTACATTCCAGCTGATCATTTTCGATAGTTTTGGTAAAGAAATTTTTTCGAGTAATGATATTCTCAAAGGCTGGGATGGAAGACCCAAACAAAGCACTAATACCAACCCGCAAGATGTATATGCCTACCGTTTAACGGTGAGGGATATTTACGGAGATCCGTATGAACGAACGGGAAGAATTACCGTGATAAGGTAATTGACGAATGACGATTTACGAATGACGATTCAACGTCGCACCTTATTTCACCCCTTCGGGGTTTAAATTTCCTTTTTCAACATTTTCCAGAGTCGTTTCATCCCTTCGGGATTTAAAAAGTCCGAAGGGGTGACACTACAACAAAAAAAATCCCGACCTCAGTCGGGATCCTTTTCATAAGTATGCGTTGAGGGTTAGTTTCCTAACATGATAGGCATAACAAGCATGGTTACATCTTCCACCTCAGTATCGATTTCAGACGGACGGATAATACCGGCCCTGTTGGGTTCTGATAACTGGAAGGTAACTGTTTCACCGTCGATATTGCTGATCATCTCCATGAGAAATTTTGAATTGAAACCAATGTCAATATCATCACCTTCATATAAACATGGAAGTTTTTCGTAAGCTTCATTTGCAAAATCAAGATCTTCTGCAGACAACTGCATTTCATTTGCTCCTAGTTTTAAGCGCACCTGGTAAGTAGTTTTATTTGAGAAGTTACTCACCCGACGAAGTGAACCAAGCAAAGGAGCTTTATCAACGGTTAATTTATTTGGATTTGTTTTAGGGATCACAGCCTCATAGTTTGGATATTTACCTTCAACCAAACGGCTCACCAATGTAATGTTCTCAAATTTGAAACGAATGTTCGCATCCGAATATTCGATCGTAACCGGAACATCAATCGTGGCCAGAATGTTCTTTAAAAGATTCAATGGTTTTTTTGGCAAGATAATACTTGCAATTCCACTGGCTTTTACATCTTTTCTATGATATTTTACAAGTTTATGAGCATCGGTGGCAACAAAGTTAGATCCGTCGGACCCCATTTCGAATAAAATACCACTCATCACCGGACGAAGGTCATCGTTACCCGTGGCAAAAATGGTTTTATTAACCGCATGAGCAAGGGTCATCGACTCCATGGTAACTGTATTGAACTTTGCCAGTTCCGGCATTTTAGGATATTCATCGGCATTATGCCCGGCCTGCTTGTATTTTCCTGTTTCTGAAGAAACCACGATCCCATTGGTCTTGCTATCCACGGTAAAGGTTAATGGTATATCAGTAAAGCTTTTAAGGGTCTCCATGAGGATCTTGGCTGGGATACAGATCCTGCCAGGCGATTTTACCGTAATATCAGTAATACGAGCTGCTACGGTGGTCTCCAGGTCCGACCCATATACTGTTAGGCCATTATCATCGGCTTCAAACAGAAAATCATTCAGGATAGGGACATTGGAATTGGAGGCAATGGTACCATTTACCATTAGCAATTGCTGCAACAAAGTTTTACTGGATACGACAAAATTCATATTCTACAATTTTTCACAAATATAATCGAATCGGGCTATGGTGGCCCGAAAAATTGCAGAACATTTATCAACGACCGGGGTACCCGTCATCAATGGGTTTCTGACCCAGGAAGTAGTTAATGGGCACCACCACCGGATCGTAGGTATAATACTGGCAAATGGTAGTTGTTTTCCCATCCACAATGCCATACATTTTGTCAACATCTACCTTGGCCTCTTTGCCATCCATGGTATAAACGCCAGGCTGCATGGGTATCTGGAACAGATCCAGGGTCCTTACCTTTCCTTCGCGATTGGTAACCGAGATCTTATATAATGCATACTTGGCCTTTACAGAGTCAAGGCGGGTGGAACTAATGGTTACAAAAGCTTCAAAACCCAGTGCCTTGAATTCTTTCAAAACATTTTTGACTGCACCGGTATCGAAAGGCTCTACAAAATTTTTGGTAGCCACACTCCGAAGTTTGAAGTTTTTGTTGTCGAGATTGATAATTTCCCAGGAATATTGAGGTGCTCCATAAAATTCTGTTTTTACTGAGGCGATCTCGTTCAGCTGATAATTAAATACCTGGCGTGATCTCCATTCATCCACGAGTGGGGTATAAAAATTACTAATGTAACCACGGTGTCCGGGAACATAACAGATATAAGGTGTTTCACTATCCTGCATTACCATGAATGTTCCAAAATGATCCTGGGTGGGTCCACCTACATAATAGACCTTGGTAAGTTTTCCCTTTACATAGATCTCCACCTTTGTAGCGGCTACCGCCAAAAGTTTCATCGTTTGATCCATCGCCGTTTTGGGTACCAGTTGTTTCACCACCACATTTCTTACTGAATACAGTAGATTGCTGATCATATCGCCCCTGGCTTCAAACTCACCGTTTACCATCCATTTCCGACCCTCCCTTGTAAGCACCACACTTTGATTTCCCTTATTGGCAAGGAATATTTTGTCGACATTGGCCGTGTCCATTACTTTAAACTCATTGTCCTTGCCCTTAAGTGTATCGATCCCCTTACCACAGGAAACAATAACTAATGCAAAAACGCTAATAAAGATCAGTTGTTTCATGAAAACCTCCTTTTTCTGATTCTGTTATAAATAAATGCATCGAGTAAAACCACCAATATGGGTATAACAACATTCAATGCTACAATAAACTTCTTCATCGAGACCTTGGTAGGTCCAATGTTGATTTTTGAATTGAGTTTGTTCTTATCCAACAAACGCATCCTGACATCTTTTGACCTTAACGGGATGAACCAGGTATCATCTGTGAGATAGTTCACAGCGTTCAACAAAAATGTTTTATTACCCGAATAATAAATTCCTGTTTTACGATCAAGTCCCAGGGGTACTACACTGAAATCACCGGGTTGTTCGCTATTCCTGAGAAAATCGTTTTTGATGATATCACCATCGCTTACCACGATCATCTTGGTGGGTTTGCTTTTTGACAAAGCTTTTTTATCACCCAATTGCACAAGTCGATTTGTGAATAAAGAATTGAACTCTCCTTCCAATAAAACGGCGGTTGCCACTGAATCCTTCGCAAAATTATCTTTGGTAGGTTTTTGTTCAATAACATTGAGAGAAACCCTCACCGGTGCATATTGTACCTTCGTAAGATTACTCGTATGCAGTAAAACCGTTTTCTTAATTCCCGCAGCTTTGATCGTATCGATGCTACTGGCAAATTCCATTTTCAGTGAATTAATATTCTTCACAATCGGATGTTTTCCACCTGGGGTGAACACCGGATAATAGAACCATGGAAAAAGATCTTCATTTTTTTGCGTTCCGAAATTTCCGTAATCAATCCGGATCATGGCACATTCATTGTCCTGAATAACGGTTGGATTGATCCGTACTCCATATTTAAATAATTGCTCATATAACCCAAGGTCGTATGGATAAGCGACGGTATAATTACTTTTACCCAGACTGTCCAGACTGGTAAATACATTGTCGATGAGCCAGAGCACTCTACCTCCACGCATAATATATTGATCGATCGCGAATTTGGATGCATCGTCAAAAGCAGTATCAGGTTTGGCGATGATCAAACAGCTGATATCATTTTTTTCCAGCACACTCATATCACTTCCGATATTCACAGCACTTACCTCGTAAAACTCCCGGAGTTCACCAACCATGTCGGCCAGATTGAGTTCAAACATTTCACCATGACCACGTGTAAAAGCAATATGTTTCTTTTTCTGGTTGTTCATTACCTGATAAAAGGCCCGGGAAAAATTATATTCCAGTCGTTCGATGGATTGATTGAGGGTAAATTCTGCGGGTTGATTGAACTGGCTCTCCAGTAATTGAACAGGGGTATTTGTTGTCCCAAAAGAAATCACAGCACCCGGAAAGATCTGTCTTACTTTTTGTCCTCCTGCATTTTTTTCCATGATATCTGTTGGGACCAGTCCTTTCTCGGTAAGCTCCATATAAATACTCTTATAGGTAGCATCGTCATTTTCGGCATTTTCAAAAGGATCTATAAACCTGTATTCCAGGTTTCCTTTGGCATAATATCTGAATTCATCCAAAATCTCCCGGGTAGCATTTTTCAATCTTTTAAATCCGATGGGCAGGTCCTTTCCTTCCAGATAAACTGTTACCAGCATTTTATCATTTAAATTCCGAAGGAATTTTTTTGTACTGTCACTAAGTGAATATCTTTTTTCCGCAGTGAGGTCAAATCGTTTAAATTTAAAACTGGAAGCAAAATTCAGCAATACGATGATCCCGAATCCAATCAGAAGTTGGAAAAGATCCCTGGTACGTCGTTTTTTGAGGAATTCTTTCATTTTTACCATTTACGTTTTTGAAGAACTGTTTTTGTACATAAAAGGAAAAATAAATTGGCACTTAAAAAATAAATCACATCACGACTATCGATCACACCGCGGCTGATGGAAATATAGTGAGGTAATATGCCCATTTCGAGAACAAGCAAATTGAATGCTTTAAAAAACTCAAGACCACCCAGAATATTGAAAACCTCCGTCATGATCACACAAAGGGCAACTGACAACAACAACGCCACAATCTGGTTATCCGTTAAAGAAGACGCAAATAATCCAATCGAAATATAGATGGAGGCCAATAAAAGAAGTCCGATATAGGAACCGATGGCAGCTCCGGTATCTACATTTCCGACCGGGTTACCTATAAAATAAATCGTAATGAGATATGTAATGGTTGGAAGGATGGCAAAAAAGACCAGCACCAGCGACGCAAAATATTTAGCGAGAATGATGCGGGTTTCGCTGATCGGTTTAGTGATGAGACTTTCCAGGGTGCCAATACTTTTCTCCTCCGCAAAGGATCGCATGGTAACCGCAGGAACCAAAACCAGGAAAATATATGGAGCGTTTTCAAAAAAGATCCGCATGTCTGCGTATCCGTTGTCGAGGACATTTCCAGGGACCATCCAGAAAAAAATGGAATTCACCACCAGGAAAATAATGATCACGATGTATCCGGTAAGTGAACTGAAAAAACTATTGATCTCTTTTCTAAATAACGCTATCACGTGTGGTAATTAATCGGTTTCAAAATTAATGTTTTTATCGATCTAAATTCAATACAACCTCTTACATTAAAATGGGTTTGTCGTATCCTCCACAGTTTTAAGCAAACTATAGGCTATGGGAGGCCCGGAAAAATAGGTCCGGGTTATCGCCCAGGTAGTCCTGAAAAGCTCGGAATTCCTATAGATTTCCAGCTTTCCCTCATCATCCCACTTGCTGATCGTATAAAAAGTATGGGCATCCTGTTCATCCTGATACAATTCTAGAAAACGGCATCCATCGAAGTTTCTTATGCGGGAATAGGTTTCATTAAACATTTTTTTAAAGTCAAGAACCTTTTCAGGCATAAATTCCATTTTGACAATCCTTATGAGCATATTGTGATAAGGTGAAAACCAGCATCTCTAAAAACAAAGAATTTCAAGGCGGGCAAAATCGAAAAAGCGCAGTTTACAAAGGTAAATGAGCATTTTGAGATTGAAGCCCAACGCAGAAATTCAAAGGTTTTAGAGATGCTCATTAATCCACAAATTCTATCACCATTGAACTTCTCACTTCTACCCCAAGCATTTTTGCACAATTGGCATTGTGCATGGCAATCTCAATGAGCCCGGAATAATTGATCACACAAACCATTTCACCTTCGATCACCTCATTATAATTATTAGAGATCTTGGTAACACTATACGTTACGCTGCGGACATAGATCCTGAAGCGCCGGCCATTTCTTACTTTTTCAAACAGATTTCGGGTAACATTGGTAATAAGGTTACCATATACATCCACATACAATATGCTTCCTACAATACGGTTGGGTTCCACGGTTGGATAGAACATGGTTTTCTCTACCAGCTTGATCTCCATCAGGCCCATCTCCTCCAGTTTTTTTCCTCCAGCCAGTTCAACTGCCACCGGCACAAAAATATCCATCATTGGAAAAGTGCTAAAGCTTTTAGAATAACTGGTAATATCATACACCTTCGAAGGATGTTCTCCAAAACACATATAGAAGATCCCGCTATCAGCACCAATAAAAAAATGACCCTTATGTTCAAAGGCAACAAACCTGGATCCGAAATCAAGTGTGGTATTCACTGAAATGATATGCATGGTGCCTCTGGGAAATTGCGGAATTACATTTCTCAACATAAAACTTCCGATCATCTCATCTCCGGTAACAGCCGGGTCATGAGAGACATCAACAACCTGGATATTTGGGACACCACTCATGAGCTTACCCTTGGCCATGGCGAGATAAGGGTCTCTAACCCCCAGGTCGGTAAGAAGTGTTGCAATAGCCATGGAGAATGCCGATTATCTGGTAAAAATAATTGAAAAAACAGGGCATATATGGTTTCAATCAGCTATTTTTGAGCAATATAATTTTGAAAACTATTGAGCGAAAAGATAATTATTGTTGATTCATTGGATCAACTGCGTTTTTTTGGGGTCAATCATGAGCACCTTAAGACGATCAAAAAATTCTTCCCTAAACTCCAGATCGTAAGCAGGGGAAGCGAAATTAAGGTAATTGGCACAGAGGAAGTGATCGACCATTTTCAGGAAAAATTTCTATTACTTCTCAACTATTATGAAAAATACAACCAGTTAGACGAGGAAGCCATCACTGAAATTTGTGGCAACAACAATCATGAATTTGCCAAGCTAAAAAATCCAGCCAACACCGAAGTGATTGTTTATGGAAATGATGGGTTGGTGGTAAAGCCAAGGACCCATACCCAGCTGAAGCTGGTAGAAGCCTGCAATCATGATGACCTGGTATTTGCTATTGGTCCGGCCGGAACGGGAAAAACATATGTAGCTGTGGCTTTAGCAGTAAGAGCTTTAAAAGATAAAAGAGTACGGAAAATTATTTTAACCAGACCGGCCGTGGAGGCAGGTGAAAATCTCGGATTTTTACCAGGTGATCTGAATGAAAAACTTTCTCCTTATTTACAGCCTTTGTACGATGCTTTAAGGGATATGATCCCGGCTGAGAAGCTGAGACAGTACTCGGAGAATGGAACAATACAGGTAGCACCACTGGCCTATATGCGGGGAAGAACACTTGACAATGCCTTTGTGATCCTGGATGAAGCACAAAATACCACGAAGATGCAGATGAAGATGTTTTTAACCCGAATGGGGAAAGCCGCCAAATTTGTGGTTACCGGCGATATTACGCAGATCGACCTTCCAAGGAATCAGGGTTCCGGTTTGCAGGATGCAATGAAAATTCTGGATAAGGTAAAAGGGATCGGATTTGTTCATTTTACCGAAAAGGATGTGGTGCGACATGAACTGGTAAAAAAGATTCTGAATTCTTATAACAAGTATGAGGCATAAGATGAAAATAAATATTGATGGAATTAATGAATACTACAACAAAAACGCAATATAATTTTCCAGGACAAACCAATGTCTACTATGGAAAAGTACGTGATGTATATACGATCAATGATCAATACCTGGTGATGATTGCCAGTGACCGGATCTCCGCCTTTGATGTGATTCTACCAAGACCTATTCCGTTTAAAGGCCAGGTCCTCAATAAAACTGCCACCGAGTTTTTGAATCTTACCAGGAATATATGTCCCAACTGGTTCATCGCTGCCCCAGCACCCAATGTAGCGATCGGTCATAAGTGTGATCCTTACAGAGTTGAAATGGTGATCAGGGGATATTGCACCGGACATGCCTGGCGTGAATATAAAAGCGGAAAAAGAATTTTATGCGGAGTTCCAATGCCTGAAGGGTTGAATGAAAATGATCCTTTCCCGGAACCTATCATTACACCTGCCACCAAGGCGGAAGAAGGACATGATATGGACATCAGCCGTGAAGAAATTATTGCGCAGGGAATTATTCCTGAAGCGGAATATGTTCAGCTCGAAAAATATACCAGAGAGCTTTATAGGTTTGGGGTGGCCCATGCAGCCAACCAGGGATTGATCCTGGTGGATACCAAATATGAATTTGGGAAACTGAATGGAGAGATCATGCTGATTGATGAGATCCATACACCTGACAGCAGCCGGTATTTTTATTTTGATACCTATGCTCAAAACCAGGAAAAAGGACAACCACAACAACACCTGAGCAAAGAATTTGTAAGGGAATGGCTCATCGAAAATAATTTCATGGGCAAAGAAGGACAAGAAGTACCTACCATGACAGATGCTTTTGTAACGTCCGTTTCAGAACGGTATATTCATTTGTATGAAAAGGTAACCGGTAAAAAATTCGTAAAGGAAGAAACAGACGATGCAGAGGAGAAGATCCTCACTGTCCTATCGAAACTTTAATATTCCCCGTAAAATGTAGCATCTATTGCTTCATGAGCTTTTGATAGCTCCATTTATTTTCTTTTTCCACGCCGATCATGTATAATCCGGATGAAAGATCTTCCACGGAAAATGTCTGTACATTTTGAAAAGTTCTTATTTGTTTTCCGTTTATATCGATAATGCGAATATTTTCGTAGGACTCGTTTAGTTGAACAAGATCCGTTGACGGATTTGGATATACATCAAATTCGAAAAACGTTTCGTTTTCAACACCCACATTGTCATCATGCAAACGAAGCACATATAAGCCTGTTTCGATATCAGACACCAGGATTTTTCCACTGGGTAAAAATCCATACACTCCCCATGCACCTCTGTATTCATCCACCAGCGCATCACCTGGCCAGGTGTCATACCAGGCTACTTCTACCGGATTACAAGCATCACTAATATCGAATACCCTTACTCCATCCTGGTAATAAGAAACATATAAATAATTTCCTTTGATATGTGGATTATGACCCATGTTATTCGGGCCTATTCCGGTTTCAAACAATCCACAAACCGTAAAAAAGTTAAGACCCGGCTGCATATCGATCATCTTAAGACGCATCCCCTGGGTCTCATCAATCATTACATAATGTTTCCCGTCAGGTGTTAGCCATCCACTGTGATTATATCCCTGATCGAGATAAAAAGGCATGACGTCCAACTCAACTGGATTTTGCGGGTCTCCCATATATCCATAATACAATCCATCAGGACCACAATGAAAAAAAGCCGTATCGTTTCTAACATATCCATCATGCACATAGGTAATAATATTATGCGTGAATATTCCCAAATATTGTGGGTCAACCGGATTCGCAACATCTAAAATCATTGCAGGATATCCTACGGGAACTCCGGGTGAAAAATAATCGGATCGAACACCAAATAAATATACTTTTTGCATAGCGGTGTCGATGTGGATCTCGTGTGACCGGATAACCAAAGAATCATTATCATATACCACATGAACACTATCCGGTAAATATTGCATATCCACAATCTGCAAGCTTGATGCTCCCTGATCTGCCACTACATAGAGATAATTTCGATAATTATTGAATTCATGATGCGTAATGGGGCCTACCCGTCCAGGAACAAAATCGATATAATCAATGATGGTGGTATCCGTAATATCAAAAAAGTGTACACCCATGGTTGAACCAAGAATGGCATATTCACGCCCATTCTGTTCAAATCCCCATACATCATTGTACCGGAAATCTTCCAGATATGGCAGCGCATCAATATCGGCGATGTTGGTATCCGTCCAGCTATAAATAAGATTCATATTGGATGCGTTTTGGGAAAATCCCATCGATAAACAAAGGCCCGTGAAAATGAGTGTAAGAATTTTCTTCATAAAGTAAAAGTAACAATAGTTTGGTTGATTGAGGGGTACAATTTAGCGCATTTATCGGTACCCTTTAGGATGGCCCTGAGCTCCCACGTCCCGATAGCTGTTGGAAGGCGGTTTGCGGGCTCGGAACAGCTGGCCGGTGGCGGTAGCGCCAGCAGCAAACTCACCATTAGCCTTGCTTACCGGTGGTTAGCAACCCGCCAACTATGGCGGGTGACGCGAAAAGATACCCAATAACCCCACTGAGCACCTTTTCAAAAACCGCCTGAATATGGGGATATTACAAAAAACTTTCCACTTTTTTAACCCAAAAATTCCCTTATTTATGCTTTACTTTGCGCTGATATTTAACCATTAAACATGAAAGTTCACAACTTTAGTGCCGGCCCCGGCATATTACCCGAAGAAGTCCTTCGAAAAGCATCAGAAGCAGTTATCAATTTTAATAATCTGGGTTTATCCTTACTTGAAATTTCACATCGCAGCCAGGATTTTGAAGAGGTGATGGAAAAAGCACGAGGTCTTGTCAAAGAATTATTCGGGCTTGGAAATGATTATGATGTTCTATTTTTACAAGGTGGCGCCAGTTTGCAATTTTATATGGTGCCCATGAATTTATTAAAAACAAAAGCAGCCTATATAAATACCGGCACCTGGGCAAGTGAAGCCATCGCAGATGCAAAAAAAGTGGGAACGATCGATGTGATCGCCAGCAGTGAAGACAAAAAATTTACCTATATCCCAAAGAAATTTACAGTGCCAAAGGATGCAGACTATCTTCACTTCACCAGTAACAATACAATCTATGGCTCACAGTGGAAAGAATTTCCAAAAACGGATCTTCCATTGGTTTGTGACATGAGTTCAGATATTTTCAGTAAGCAAATTGATGCTTCTAAATTTTCATTGATCTATGCGGGGGCACAAAAAAATATGGGTCCTGCCGGAACGACCATGATTGCATATAAAAAAGAGATCATGGGGAAAACGGGTCGCAGTTTGCCAAAAATGCTGGATTATGAAGCGAATGCAAAAAAAGATTCGATGCTGAATACACCACCGGTTTTTGCCGTGTACGTAAGCATGCTTACCATGGAATGGTTAAAAAATAATGGAGGTTTACCCTGGATAGAAAAAGTAAATGAAATGAAATCAAACACTTTTTATTCTGCCTTAGATCATAATCCACTTTTTAAAGGTACTGTAGAAAAAGAAGATCGCAGCCAGATGAATGCTACCTTTCTGTTGAAGAATGAAAAACTGGAGCCGGAATTTGACAAGTTGCTAAAAGAAGCAGGCATCAGCGGTTTGAGGGGTCACAGAAGTGTAGGAGGCTACCGTGCCAGTATGTATAACGCTTTGCCATTGGAAAGTGTAAATGTACTCACCAGTGTAATGAGGGAAATGGCTAATAAATTTGGATAAAGAAAAACTTCAATCAAATAAATTTACCTAGTTATGAAAACTAAAATCATTCTACTGCTAGTATTCATATCATCAGTTTCGTTAAACTCACAGCTATGTTATGATCATACTTATAACTTTTCTGAAGGAAAAATATTGGATGAATCAACGGGAGAACATGGGCTTTATAAAACTTCGGCTGACTTGTTATCAGGTAACGCAGAATTGGTTGATAAAATTGGTGATGTTTATGGAGGCTTAAGAATTACC
>JANWKQ010000224.1 GCA_025451295.1 Flavobacteriales bacterium
TCGATGATGCAGGTATTTCATTTGTATATTCAAGATCCTTGGCCGATGGTTATGGACTCGTAACTCAACCCGGGGCTGAAAGAGTAGAAGGTTATTCGAATTTTTTATGGGTACTTATTTATACGCCTTTCTTTTTATTCAATTGTTTTGATCCCTATATCACTCCCAAGATCCTTTCCTGCATTTGTGTTGGATTTATGTTTTATCTCATTACAAAAATCTGCATCCAGCGAAAAAGGCCACCGGTACAAGGACTCTTTATCAATTTACTTATCGCGATCAATACACCTTTTATTATCTGGACCAGTTCGGGTCTTGAGAATCCACTCTATGTGCTGTTAATCACACTTCTTATCTACATATCACTTCAATATTCAGAGTTAAAAAAGAACAAACTCATTCTAACCGGGGCAATCATTACATTTCTTATTAGCATTACACGGCCTGATGGTATTTTATTCGCTATACTTTTCCCATTTGCCATTTTTTCGAGTGGGGTATCTGTCAAAAAAATGATCAAACCTGTTTTAATGTACGCGGTTCTCATTTGTTCTTTCCTTGGTGGATTGTTGCTATTCAGGTGGCTTTACTTCCACGATGTTTTGCCCAATACCTATTATGCAAAAACCGGGAATACCGGTGAACTTATTGAATACCTGTTAACCCGTAAAAATGCATTCAGCAAAAAATACCATTCTGTTTTTCTTTCCATGGGTGGTTTCGATTTTATTTATGTGATCTATGGAATTTTTGGATTACTACTCTTACAATTATTCGTATTTCGTAAAAAAATCCAATTCAACCTGGTATTGCCAATGGCTTTCATTATTTCCTTTTTGATATATATGTTACTTCCTTACGACTGGATGGGGAATTATCGGTTTGCCACCCCTTTTATTGTCATCACGCATATTTGTTTTGGTTTAATAGTCATGCAAACAGTTCAACTATTACCTAAATTCAAAACGCTGGTGATTGGTTTGTTATTGGTTTTCTTTGGGATCTATTCATGGATCAGCTATAAGGATCATCATAAAAGATTGATCGTATTCTATAAACTTCCCGCCGCACCGTTCGGAGCCGTCAAAGCTTATTATGCAGATGGATTCAATCGCTATGCCGATCTTCTCCACATTACCAATGGAAGTTTGTTGTTACCCGATGTAGGCGCCACCTATTATTATTCCAATCTCCGTGTTTATGATTCGGCAGGTCTATGCGACCGTACCATTGCCAAAAGTAAACATGCCAAAAACCGGCAACGGATGCATGATTACATATTCAAAGAGATCAAACCCACTTTTATTCATTTGCATGAAGGCTGGTCGGAGATGATCCGCCCCGACGAATACAATGATTTTCGAAATGACTATATCCCCATCTTTGAATCCCTGGCCGAAGACATGACCAACTATACAGGAGTAAATATCTATTCGGGTGATTATGTGAGAAGAGATGCGATTAATGATGCAAATAGAGAGGCATTGGAAAAGATCATGGCGGAGAGGAATTGAAAAAGATTCTATTGAGATTCATAGACTTCAGTATCCCTATTGTAAATAAATACATCGTACCCTTTATTTTTTATCGATAGTATGATCGCACTATCCACTGAACTTCTATAGGCAGTACACCCATCTAAATAAAACATAGCCTGAATATAATAAGGTGTATTGAATAGCACGATTGGGTTGGAACCTTTTGTTTTAGCCATTTCTTTTAATTGTTGTGTGGCTTGATTCGTTCTCGTAATTTGAGTCGTAAGTTTAAAATCGTTTACTGATTGTAATGTAAGTTTAATGGAAAACAACAAGATAAAAGTGGGAGTAACCCATTTCCAAATTCCTTTTTTATTGAGAAAATAAACAAAACAATAAGCGGTAACTATTGCAATCGCAGGATAACAAAACATGGGGTATCCCACCATTTTTGTTCGAACCAAGGAAAAAATGATAAGTGGAGTTAGTATCCAAACACAAAACATCAACCCTTTCCAACCAAGATTTGATTTAAATATTAAATAAATGAACCCAATCCAGATAAGAATAATAAAATATGTCCAATTCCTAATGAGAATATCAAAATGATACCAAATGGTTCCACCATGATCCTCTATTACTTCATAAAGATGGCGACCATTTAGGTTATATTCATATATTGCCTCTTTAGGAAAAGCCTGAAAAATATAGATTTGCCATGGAAGAAAAATAATTGCTCCCGAAACCAGAAATAAAAAGCACAAAACTGTCTTTCTTGAGAATTTTATTTCCTTTTTACTTAACAAGTAGCAAGTAAAAAGACCAAAAGAAATAAGAGCCGGTAACCATTTCGAAAGAATGGCTAAACCCATCAACACTCCAGCCAATAAAGCGATCCATAGTTTATTTTTATCCGCCGCCACGATTCCAACGTAAATACTTGTTATAATAAAAAATATAAAACAAGTATCAATGTGATCAGTTGGAAGGAGTCCGGAAGATAATAAGGTGGGAAATGACACCATTGAAAATATGAACGCCGACCACCATCCCACTTTTGAATCAAATAATCTCTGTCCGATTTTAAAAGTAAAAAAAATGGTGCCGAGACTCATCAATAAAGATGGGATTCTTACTGCCCATTCGGTGGTACCAAAAAGTTTTATACTCAACCCCATCAACCATAAAGCAAGTGGCTGTTTATGTAACCATATATGATTTGACGGCCAGTTCTTGTAATCATACGGAAGTAGTGGATTATCATTTAAGGTTGGTTTGAATGGATGATTGCTTAAGTTTTTTGCAACCAGCGCATGAAAACGTTCATCCCAATCGGCCAGATATAGATTTGCGGATAAATAGATTTTTAAAGTTGCTGCAGCGGCCAGAATGAATAGTACTGCTAGAGCTATTTTATTCTTCGACAATAATATATACGATAAACAGCTTAAAATGCCGAATACCAATATAATTACATGTCCTTCTTTGATCAAAGTAAGTTCATCTTAGTCGTACAAAGATAATAATCTGTTACTCAGTAATGATCATTCGTTTCGTATCAATCACCTCCCCATTTACCAATAATGTGTATAGGTACATCCCTGCCTGAAGGGCCCTGGCGCTTAGCTGAATTTGGGATTTCCCTTGAGACTTTGGCAGCTCATACACCAGTTTTTGTGTTCCATTAAGGTCATACACATAAATAGAGGCATCGGAGATATTATCTGAAATTAATTCGTATTCTATGGTCGTTGCATCCTTAAACGGATTGGGTCTGTTTTGATAAAGCTTGGCGGACCCATTAGAAGAAATATTCAATTCCTTTTGAAGTCGATCAACCTCTTTTTTCAAATCATCTATCTGGGATTGCTGTTCTTTTACCCCCTCTACCAGTAAGCTTGTTAGATTTTGATAAGATACAGCTTTAGTGCCATTCATGTCTTTTACAACCTCAGGAACTATTTTTTCAAGTTCCTGTGCAATAAACCCCATATAAGTACAGCTATCAAGCGTACAAACTATACCCTCACTAACCGGAGTTTGCTCTTTTAACTGATAAGTTACGCCCTGGATTTTCAAAATTTTGTCCAATGCATTTTCGATTGGTTGAACATTTGTTTTGAATTTAATATCAGATCCGATCCAAACTCCGTGGGCATAAACAAAACCATCACCTCTAACAAAAAAATTATCCTGAGCATTGTAATTGACAACGTATGAAACGGTCAATTTTCGGCTAACACAAGATGTTATACTTTGAAACCAATCCACATCATGCTGAGTTCTGATATATAAACCTCTGCTTGTTCCACCATCAACGAACATTTTATTGGTGTGGCCACTGGGGTTTGTTGGATCATTAATCGTTGTTACCGTTCCAGCAGATACAGAACCATTCGACCAAACCTTTAATTGACAATAAGACCCGTTTAGTAGCAACAATGTCAGCAAAGAGGTTAATATTATATTCTTCATATTAGTAAATTTCAAGTTCATAATTTTAGTTCGGACAGAATCCGTAATGGGTGATTACCGTTAATTCACTACCTAATGGCACCGTAAAAGATCCGTTGAGCTCAACGTATTCAACAGCACGTAAAAATATTTTTGTGTTAAGCGGTACTGCAGAATGGGTGAGAGAAATAAACTTCTGTACCCGATACGTATGGGCCATAAAATTAAAATGTCCGGCAACTAAAGGCGTGTTACAATCGACATTCAACCGATAGTATTTGAAGTTATCAAATTTCAACACCGCTGGAAAGGTAGTAGTTGGTTGAACATATTCATCCATTTGAAAGGTCAGATACAATTCCTGTTTCCTCGAAGGAACGATTTGTGCATTTCCTGGAAATGCAGGATGAAAGTCGTTTAAATTATCCGTTGGAAATGTGGCAAAATCAATGGGTTGATTGTTGTGATAATAAATTCCATGTTGAGGCGTCCATTCGAATGAATATTTATTCCAAGAAGTGAGTGAACCACCCAATGAAGGAAGAAAGCCAGACTTGCGTTTACAATACAAGTCTTCACAATTGCAAGAACCAGGATCAATAGGCAAACATTGGTGACAAGAATCTATGGTTGTAGGCGATCCGCTTGTTCCCCATAATCCACAATGATATCGATCATTGAATATGGCATCTTGTCCATTTGGCTCCCAAATATCAATTTCCCCATAATTATGGCACGAACCTTTTTGTAGCCAAAATACACACCAATAACCTGCACGGTTTGGGCCTATTGGAAATTGAGCATCTATTTCAAAATATCCATAGCTAAATTCTTTCTTTCCACGGGTATTAATCCCCGCTGTTAGAAACTGGCTGCCACCATCAATAGCTGTGAGATTTAGCTGTCCGGAATTAATGGAAACATTGGCCGGTTCAAACTTATAAATGTCCTCTTGCGAATCGGAATAATTGTAGATCGAAGGATTTATAGAATCAAAATTTTCAGAAAAATCCAGGATCCAATGGGGATCATTATTGGGTGTTTGAGTTCTGCAAATTCCAATTGAAAATAAAAGAATAAATACGAGATTAAGACCTAGCTTCACCATTCTTGAACGGGTAGTTTAAATGAGAATCGTTCTTCTTACCCAAACATACCCTTTTTGAACCTCGTTTTAAAATTTTTCCCGTACTTTTAACACACAAAAGAATGTTCATGAAAAAAACCATTGGCCTCATCCTCCTTCTTATTTCCCTGGTTTTCCTTGTTATGGGACTCGTATCACCCTTTATGACCTTTACCATAGAGGTAGACATGGGTGGCAAAGGTGGATTTTTTGGCAATCTCATTAGTGGGGCCATCGAAGATCAGGTAAATAAAAAACGTACCTATAATATTCCCCAGGCCATGAAAATGCTCTTTAAGAACCATCAGTATTTTGTTGGCCTGCTGGTGGGGCTTTTTGCGGTTTACATTCCTATTCTGAAAACCCTTTTATGTTTTTTATATCTCTACGAAAAAAATGAGCAGCTTTATAATTTTATGAGTACGCTTGGCCGATTTGCCATGGCAGATGTATTTTGTGTAGGCGTTTTTATTGCCTTCTTATACAGCCGGTTCAATCAATCCATCAAGGCTGATATTGAGATCGGTTATTATTGGTTTGCTACGTATGTACTTTTAAATATTATTTCCGTAATTTTACTTAAACCATCAGAAGTTAAACGATGAAACAAGTTTTACTTTTTACAAGTTTACTGGGCCTATGTTTCAATTCGCTTCTATCTCAATGTAGTTTTACAGCTACGGTTACCCCTTCCAATCCGATCTTATGTCCGGATGATACCATTTTTTTAAGCACAGAGATTTACGATAGCTATCAATGGTATAAAGATGGCACGTTAATGCCTGGTGAAACCAACCAAACCTTACAGGTAACCGCGGCCAATGACATAGGTTCGCAGTTTTATGTAGCCGCTACTTTAGCCGCCTGTACCGAAAACAGTGATACCATCTTGGTGGATGGATGGGTATTCCTTTTGCCTTATGTGATCCATGATACACCGGCCGTTTCCATCGGCGGAAGTGGAGAATCATATTATTGTGCCGGAACCATTGTTGAACTTGAATTGGGTTTGCCCTATACCGAAAACATTACCTGGTTCGAGGGTGGAACTCCCATTCCCGGAGAAGACAGTACCATTATTCATATTACCCAAACGGGAAATTATACGGTTGAAGGGGCCCCCACCGTTTGTCCCAA
>JANWKQ010000225.1 GCA_025451295.1 Flavobacteriales bacterium
CGGCCGCAACGGGTGTAGTTGTTGCACCTGTTCCACCTGCGGGAGACCAGCTGTAAGTAAATCCGCCGGATCCGCCGGATCCATTGGCAGTAGCGGTGCCATCAGAAACTCCATTGCATGAAGCAGGTGTGGTGCCGACTATATTTGCCACTACCAAAGTAGGTTCGGTAATCGTGTAGGTAGAAGTTACAGTACAACCGCCTGTGCCAAGATCCGTAACCGTTACAGTATATGTTCCGGCTGCTAACCCGGTTTCCGTTGATCCGGTGCCACCCGAAGGAGCCCATAAATAATTATAAGGACCGGTTCCACCAGATACGTTTGCCGTTGCCGTTCCATCGGAACCTCCGTTACAGGAAACATTCGTCTGGTTTTGATTAACAATAGCAGAAGAAACGTTACCTGTAATAGTAACAGTTGCGGTATTGGTTACACAACCACCATTGGCGGATACGGTTACCGTATAGGTTCCAGGACATAAATTGGTGGCTGTTGCGGCTGTGCCGCCACTTGGTGCCCATGCATACGTATAGGGTGGTGGTACTCCAGAAGGAGTAACAGTTGCTTGTCCATCACATGCTCCACAACTGGCATTGTTCTGAGCCATGGCCAGGTTAAGACTGGATACGGTCGCCGGCACTATGCAATCTACTAATGCATATCTTGAACCTGCTCCACAACCATTATGTGTCAATATATATTGAGTAGCACCCGGAGGATTGCTAACAACGATCAGGTTACTGGTGGTTGCACCTGCTGAATACAACAGACCTGTTCCACCATTAATGGAAGACCATCCTGCGGTACAAAGACCCGAAACCTGCAAACAATTGGGTTGACCTGGGCCTACCGCAAAATAAAACTGTTCACAGGTATTGGTACCATTTACGATAATAGAAAAACTTGATACCGGAGCACTAAAATTTAAAGTGATTGATTGAGCGGCACTGTTGAGCCACCATGCAGGGGTTTGACAATTATAAGTGATACCACTACAGGCATACATGAAATTATTTAAAGTAGTAACACCACCGGCTGTAGTTGCCGTAACCGTAATTCCGGTTCCAGGACTTAAGTATGGATAGTTGGTTGCTGCTAAAACATACATGCCGGGCCAATTTGCCGGGGTACATGCATTTTGAGAAAATGAGAGGTTCGTTCCTGCCCAAAAAAACAATATCAGGAAGAGTTTTGTTTTTTTTATAAATGCTGAAATACTCATAGCATTACGAGGATTTTGGGGTTCTAATAATTAACTTGGTTATCAAATATAATCATAATAAATGATGATTGGCCAGATTCAGTAAAAAAAAATCGACTTGCATCATTGAAATTATTAACCGATGGTTAATCCATTAAATGTTAAGTATTTCAGTGCCCGGATCTCTTTGGTCATTAACCTGGCATACCTGGAAGAATCTAAAGAAAGTTTATTCGGGCTGGTAGAATTTTTGCCACTCAGCATCAGCCCAGTCAATCATTGCACCCGTTTTTTGGGTCAGGGCCCCTTTATTATCCCCTTTGTTGTCCATCCAACCTTCCCAATAATAGTAATCAGGATCAGCACCATTTACTGGCTCTTTTACAACGATATGTCCTCTGAAAGAAAGTCGCCCATCCTCGAGCAAATGAATATAACTGAAAATGGGTCTGTTGATCAAGGCATAGTCTCCTATGGTTTGATCCCATAGAATAGTTCCTGTCTTATCCAGATAAATAACACGCTGGGTTCCATTTCCTCCTTTTGTTTTATAGGAGAGCATAAAAATATAATAGTTCCCTACCTGGTCCTGAATAACACTTTGGGATTCGATTTCAACGAACTCAGGTGTGATATACTTTTTCCATTCCTCCCGGCCATTTTTATCCAATTTTATAACGATGCCTGTATTCACGCTTTTATCAGAATGGTCTCCGAAAATGATGGCTCCTCCATCCGTTGTGGATACAATTGGGGCGGCATAACCTTTAAATCCTTTAAATTGCTCATGATAACTATAGGAACCCACTTCATACTTATCAGCCACTGTCCTGGCATCTACCAAAGACAATTGACCATAACAAATTGGAGTGAGCAACGAGAAAACAAAAAATAGATGTTTCATCTTTATGTAGATTTAAATAGTAAATAATGTTCGATTATTCGAAGGTGGAAAATTTAACTGGGCTTTATCAAATTTAACCAATAAGTTTAAATACGCAAAAAGTTTAACAAATTCAGATTATTCATTCTGCCAAGTAACAGATACATAGATTTGAAATCATCAAAAAAGCTAACTTCGATCCTTCAAGTTCAATCCAAATGATTATAGGGTCTGGAAATAGAGCAATAAATAAGTTAACCCGCATTATGTGGCCAAAGATCATATTGGTTACCCTGGCATTATTTGTTGGCAATGTTTTTTACGGTCAGCAAACCAATTCTCAAAAATTAGATTTGGATCTAACCAGAGATTTTAATGAAATGATAGGAGCATGGGGAGATAGCTGGAATCACTTCGACAGTCTCATTCAGGCTTTCAAAAAGAGAATAAAAAAGGACCTGGTTACCCAAACTGCATTCAATTCAAGGTTTGATAGTTTATCTAAGGAAATGCATATCAACCGGTCGAAAGATAAATTGCTGAGAATATTCAGTTGGGACGAACGATCCGGAGGTACCTGGCATGTCATGTGTTCGTTTGCCCAGTTCAAAACAGAATCCGGCAGCATTCGAACCAAAGAACTCGGCACGGGCCGTGAAATGGAACTCGGACAATATACTGATGTGATCATACAACATATATATGATATTACGATTAAGAACAAGACGCATTATCTCACCATTGGTTGGGGAACACATGGGGCGGGACATCACCATTCCACTGCTCAGGTTTTTAGTATTGAAGGAGAAAAACTAGTGAAGTGCAAAAATTGTTTTGAGGGCCGGTCTGATCTGGTAGTGGTTTCCGGAAGGTCTTTCAATCCAACGATCAAATACGATCCGTTAACCCAACAACTCATGTATAATGAATTTTTCGAAGACGAAGGCAATTATATGACACCCACGGGAAAGGTAATTGTGCTAAACCTGCATGATGATCAATTCAAAAAAGGAAAAAGATCTACCTCCATTGCTCCTGAAAAAGCTGCATCAACTTTTTTGTATTATTCCCTTGTTTTCTTTTCCCCATCGATTTTCCATCCACTTCTGCCACCGGACATACACCGCGTGTTGAACCAGTAATAAAACATTCAGTGCAGTTTTCCAATTCGTTTAAGTCCACCTCTCGTGTTTCTATGTTGAATTGACCCTTCGCTATTTCAAGCACCACTTTCGCGGTAATACCTTTCAATACATTTGTATCTGCGGTCACCAACGTATTCCCATGCATGAGGAAAAAATTATTGCGGGTGCATTCGAGGATTTTGTTGTTGAAATGGTACAGGGTATCCTGAACATCCAGTTGTTGACGTATTCTTGTAAGTTGTATCGCCGTGAGATAATTGATCGTTTTCACCAATGGCAATTCGCGTTGATGTTCCCAAAGATTCAATCGTATTCCTTCCGTAAAATGCCATTCCGGATAGACCGGAAGCTCTTCCACCAGAATAAAAAAATTGGGTTGTTCAATGGTATATCCATCCAATGCATATCCACCGGTTAAAATAAAACGCATTCCAACATCACCAGAAGTGATCATTTTGTTCTTTTCTAAAAGTTCGTTCACTTTTTCGATCAATTCTTTTCGGTCATAAGGGATCGTCAAATGCATAGCAGTCGAAGAAAGATCAAACCGATCTAAATAATCATGGATCCTGAAAGGCACACCCTTGTAAGTTCTCAAAAAATCAAATACGCCATAACCACGGATCAGGGAAAGATCACCTACATTCATGCGGATCTCATCCCTTGGTAGGATATCGTCATTAAAAAGGCAATGATAGCTGGACATGGTACTAAATTAATAGAATTGTTTGTTCATATTTTCAATGTTCGTGGAATTTTAATAAATTAGCTCCACACGATCATCAATCACTTGCCTATGAAAAAAATTATGCTGATTTCAGCGATCCTGCTCACGGTTATTTCCATGAATGCCCAAAATAAAAAAGAACAGGCCCTTGCCAAAGGACAGGAGGCGGTGGAATTGATGGACAACGGACGTTTTGACGAAAGCATCAAACTGCTTGAACAAGCCCAAAAATTGGATCCAGACCGGTTCGATTATCCTTATGAATTGGCGTTGGCGCATTATCTCAAAGAGGATTATAAAACCGCCATCAAGATCCTCGAGAAAAATAAAAATCATCCGGATGTAACTGACAGGTTATTTCAATTGCTGGGTAATAGTTATGATTATAGCGGACAGGAGCAAAAGGCGTTTGACGCATATGATGAGGGTTTACAAAGATTTCCTAAATCGGGTATGATGTATCTTGAAAAAGGAAATATACATTGGGGAAAAGAAGAATATGGTGAGGCGCTCCCTTATTATGAAAAAGGGATTGAGATCGATCCCGCTTTTTCATCCAATTATTACCGTGCTGCCAGAATTTATTGCAGTTCTACAGAACCTTTGTGGGGGATTCTATATGGGGAGATCTTTCTGAATCTGGAAAGAGGTAGCACCCGGACAGAAGAGATGAGTAAACTTCTTTACGATACTTACAAAGAGAATATCAAATTTAAATCAGACACCAGTTATTCAGTGAGCTTTTGTGGGAATACAATAACCATGGGAAGTCAGGGAGAAATGAAATTACCTTTTGGTCTGATGGTATATGAACCTTTAATGCTTATTGCCATTGTTGGAGAAAAAACAATTGATATGAATGCGCTTTGTAATATCAGAAGCCGGTTTCTCGATCTGTATTTTCAGAATGACAACAGCAGTAAATATCCGAATGCCTTGTTTGATTACCAGAAGAAAGTAAAAGAGGCAGGTCATCTGGATGCTTATAATCATTGGATCTTGCTCAAGGGTGATGAGAATGCATTTGACAAATGGTATGATAAAAACAAAACAGCCTGGGATGACTTTATCAAATGGTTCACCGATTATGGGATGGTGGTAGACGAAGGACACAGGTTCTACAGCGGTCAATATTAATTTGTCGATAATAAAATTTTGGCATATAGTAAAAGATAAAATATATATTTATACATAATTGAACCCAATTATCATGTCAACCGGCCGACCTAAAGCAAGACTATCAGATCTCTTCCAAAGTCATCAACATCCAACAGGGATTGGGAAAAATTCTTTTCGTAAAATACATTTATCATTTTGGCTGGGTATTTCCTCCATCAGCTTTTCGGTGTTTGTATATTTTGTATTTATTCCACTGTTGTGGCCCCTATCCATTGTAAGTTTATTATTGAGTATCGTAGGTTTAGCAAGTGCCAATAGTTGTATACGGAATCATCTGCAAACACCGGCCCCGTCAACAGAAGATATCTATGCCAATGCCCGCATAGGAAGGCTGACTAATATGATTGCCATATTCATACCGATCCTGTTGATCATAGGAATGATGGTATTTTTGATCCGGGTCTTCACATCCAGTGTGGAGTAGAAATTCATAAAATTGAACCATCCATACAATGAAGTGTAAAAAGAGATGTTATTCAATTCTATGAAAAGGATTCAGGTGATCTTTATTTTGTTCTGGCTTATTTCTACCCAACCCAGCTTTAGCCAATCATGGGATAGATGTGACAATACCAATAGCTTTTATTTGTATCAGGGAATGGGATTTGACCTGGGGTCGATGAGTTGGGCAACTTATGATGACCTTCCCTATTATACTTTCAAAACATGTTCAGGATTCAAACATCTGTTCATCAATTATACGGAGCAAAAAAAAATAACTTATGAAGGCACCGTTTTTGAAATAAAGGATGGAGATGAAATGCTGGTCGTCTCAGACGGAGATTCGGGTGTTACTTCATCTGTTTGTATCCGGCAATCTGAATATTCAGATGTTTACTTGATGGAAACTTCTAATGGCATTGTATTAGTATCCAATTGTTGGAGCGAATATTTCACTGCAGAAAAATATGATCGGAGAAGAAAAAGTCAGGCTAGAACCAATAGAAATGATTTCGCTGCTCAAAAGCTCGATCAATATGGTTCACGTTATGAAGGAACCAGAAAACTCAGATATAATACCGGCCAGGAATTTATTTTTGAAACGGATACGCTTCAATATAGTGATATCGGTGGATGTTTGGTATTTACGCTATCCGATTTTTCAGTAAAGACTTATCCCTTTAAACCATGCGGTTATGCAATGAAACAAGATGGGAATGGATACGAAGGATTGTTTTATAAAAAAGACAACATGTCGTATTTTCAAAAAATCGGCTCAAACGAAGCATATCAACTAGATTCTACAGAATATTTTGATCAACAGATGGGGATTATAGTGGACAATAAACTGATTGTTACTACCTACAGTCCAATCTCCACAGGTTCTAAATTATGGTGCTACGATCTCGATAAAAAAACGATGTTGTGGAAAGCAGAGGTAGATCAATTAAATGTTCCGCATTCGAAATATTTTAATCATGTTTATTTGAGCCTGTACAAAACCAGGATAATCTTAGAAGGTGATGAAGCTGGCGGAGATTATCTGCAGATCTTTGACCTGGAAACCGGAAAGAAATTATTTTCCGACATCAAAAAAAGATGAGGGGATTACCTCGCTTTGCTCGGTGATCCCTAAATGGGGGAACTGATCAAAGAAATTGAGCTGCTGCGCAGCCAGTTTTTTTTATTTTAAGCAGGAATGGAAAAATTCTTTTCCCATTCCTGCTTAAAATAAAAAAGCCCGACTATCATCGGGCCAATTTCTTTGGCGGAGAGAGAGGGATTCGAACCCCCGGAACCTCGCGGTTCAACGGTTTTCAAGACCGCCGCAATCGACCACTCTGCCATCTCTCCGGGGGCAAAAGTAGCATTTTTTCAGGAATTCACAAACCATTACTCAAACCCAATATTCTTATGCCATTTCTTTTGGGGTATAGCAACCTTCATGTTTTGTTCAGCTTCGACCACCTCCAGAATACTCGGATAGGTTTTTTCGTATATCCTGAGCATTTTTTCTTCTTTCACCCATTTGATCTTGGTGATCCCTTCTTCTGCCTGTGGGATCAGTATCTTATCGTTTGAATACATACGATACCAATAGGTCTATTTTAACTGTCTGGAACCTTTAATATCAGATGTATGATAGGTATCGATAATATGATCGATAACGATGAGTTCTTCTAAACCACATTCTTCTTTTACCTCCCTTAAGGCTGTTTCCTGGATAAGTTCACCCATTTCCGCTTTTCCTTTCGGAAGATCCCATCTTCCATTTCGATAGATAAAAAGTATTTTGTTTTTATTATTCTTAACCAGACCACCCGCTGCCAGCACCAGTTTGTATTGTTTTCTGAATCTTCTCCACATCTGAACAAGATCAGGTCCAAACAAACAATAACAAAGCGGTTCTTCCAGTTCCATCTCCAATGTTGGAATCATGTTGGTAAAAACTTCGTCGTCCGTAAATTCAACGTTGATAACCTTTTTAAAACCTTTC
>JANWKQ010000226.1 GCA_025451295.1 Flavobacteriales bacterium
AAAAAAAGGAGCCCGTCTTTCAACGAACTCCTTAAACCAACCCAAATCAATATTATTGATAGATCGTAACCAATCTAATTTCAACTCTTCTGTTTAATGCATGATCAGTTTCTGTACAAGGTGATCCTTCACCACAAATAGTTAATAATTTATTTTCCCCTTGTCCTTCTGCAATCAGTTGATCGGAATCAACACCCTTAGAAAGCAAATAATACACGGTTGATTGTGCACGATCCATTGATAAACGCATATTATCATTGGCATCCCCACGTGCATCTGTATGTGCAGTTACTTTAAAAATAGCTGTTGGATTTTTTTTGATCAGTTCCGCTACTTTATCCAGGATAATCATTGAAGCGGGTGTAAGGCCATGATCCCGATAATTGAAGAGAATACTGCTCCCCATGAGAATTTTTTCCAATTCAAACGCCGGACTTAATTTTATTTCTGGATCCGTGGGTTGATTGGTGGTCATACTTGAATCCGAATTCCCATCCGAAAAATGAATATCAAGCATCGCATATTCTTCATCAAATACCATTGATGGAAATGTCTGAGCGAATAGCTGCTGTTCGGCATGTAGAAATATAAAAGGAATGCAGAACATTAACTGATAAAGGTTCGATTTTTTCATAACTGTTTATTTATTATTTTTCATATTAACAGCACAAATGTATCGCGAGGTCTCCACGCTTATGAATGCGGGAATTGTGTAATGAGGTACGTGTTTACCGAAGTAGTGATCATGAAAGGGTTGAGAACACTGGCACTTCGGATGGATCGCAAAGTATTGCGATATGAGATAAATAAAATAGGAGTCCCTTTTCAGGAACTCCTATATATATGGTATATATTATATTATTTAAACTGCAGGCGGTTCAGGTGTTTCAGTTTTTTCCACCTTAACCTCAGGCTTTCCTCTGTCAATCTTTACATTCACCGCATTCAAACCTTTGTGACCCATTTCTACTTCGAAAATAACTTTATCGTTTTCGGATATCTGTTCGGTTAATCCGTTCACGTGTACAAATATACTTTCTCCTTTTGGGGTCTTAATAAAACCAAAACCTTTGGAGGTATTAAAAAACGTAACTGTTCCGCTATATTGCGAATCGCCTTCTTCAGCTGGTTCCTGTTTTGGAACACCGATCTCAATATCTTCAGCCTTGATCACTTCTTTTTTGCTTGGGTCTGGTGGTGAATCGACAATATTGCCGTATTCATCCACATAGGCGATCATGTCTTCGAATTTCTTTTTATTTCCGCCCTGCTTTCTTTCTTCCTTCTTAAGCTCTTTGTCTTTCTTTTTCTTTTCTTTTTTCTTCTCGTTCTCTTTTTTATTAAACGTTTCTGAGGATCTTCCCATGTTTTATAATTTGATTTTATTGGTTACGCAAGTAAAGATAAGAAAAATGATCGAATAAAAAAAGGAGCTTCTGAATGAAGCCCCTTTTTAATATGGGAATAAATGATTAGATCTTATTTGGACCCTTGTCGTTTGGATTATCCTTCTTAATATCCTTAGGCTCATTCTTTTCGTTGATCATTTCCATCAACTTCAGGCCTAGTAGACCACTAATGGTAGAATCAGTTCCGCCACCATTGCCACCAGATATCAATACATCAGGTATAACCTTGATCTTGTTCTTACCGATCTCTTCGGTGATCTTGAATTTTGTAAAGTTATCTCCACCCATAGCTTTAACCTGTAATTCATAAGCTTCAGCAGTAGATTTACCGATCGCCATGATCTTTTCAGCTTCCGCCAAACCTGTTTTTGAGATCCGCTCCGCATCAGCCGTTGCATTTAATTTGGTAGCTTCCGCCTGAGCTGTAGCTCTCATTTTGGTGGCTTCTGCTTCCGCATTTACCTGGAGCTTTAAGCTGGTTGCATCTCCTTCCGCCTTCTTTACTGTAGCGTCCGCTGTTCTTTGCGCAATCTCAACCGATTGTTGTGCCTTTACGATCTCCTTTTGCATGTCTGCAATCGCCGTTTCTTTTTCCATCCCCTGTCTTTTCTCCTGGGCGGTCTTTTGCGTTTCATACGTTTTCTCTTCCTCCTGTGCAATCTTCCGATCCGTTAAGGTCTTCATCAAAGCTTCTGGTGGAACAATGTCTCCGATCAATGTATCAACCGCATTTACGTTGTATTCAACCAATACTTTTTCGATATGTGATTTGGCTGATTCCTGGCGCTCTTTACGGGTGCTTAAGAAGGAGATCACATCCGAATCCTGTGCGGAGTTACGGAAATAGTTTCCGATCGTTGGTTCGAGAACTTGTGATACGAGGTTGTTCATGCTTCCGAAACGGGCAATCACTTTGGGAGCTTCGTTTGCCGGAATATGGATGATCTGTGCCACATCGAGATTAAATGGGAAACCATCTTTCGAACGTACCGTGATCGTACTAAGATTTTTATCCAGTGCATGTGATTCACTTCTGGCATTTGCCCAGTTCAAAACCAAATTCGTGGTGGGTACCATTTCGATCTTCATTGTATATTTATTGATCGGATATTTACCCGGACCCAACGGTTCCATCCATACACCTCTGAAACCTTTGGTCACAATGTTTCCATGTTTGA
This sequence comes from Flavobacteriales bacterium, assembly GCA_025451295.1. Taxonomy (GTDB): domain Bacteria; phylum Bacteroidota; class Bacteroidia; order CAIKAF01; family CAIKAF01; genus JANWKQ01. The sequence continues at coordinate 2,588 of JANWKQ010000226.1, forward strand.
AGGATTCACCGGTAACGTCTATACCATCTTCTCCAATATAGGAGATCACAACACCTACGTGTCCAATTGGCACATCGGTCATTGGTATTTCTTCGATCTGCACTGCCCATGGATTGATATAATAGCTACCAGCCAGGATCACCTGTGGTTGCAAACCACGGTTACCACCATTTACAAGGAACATATCAATGTCCTGGAAGTTATTGTGGCCAACCACATCTTTACCGGCAATTTGCCCGCTTGCGATGGGTGCACCATCCATGGAGGTTACGATTCCGAGCATATTTTCCCTGATGAGGGTCATATCTGCGATCGTAATTGTAAATGCATAATTGTTGATACGATAAGTTCCGGGAGTAAGTATAGAAGTTTGCCTACCTTTTTGTCCACCGGTTTCTAAAAAAGTAAGGGCATCCTGAAAATTATCGGATTCCACTTTTCTACCGAGAATATTTCCCGTAGGTAATTCTTTACCATCATTCGATAAAACCAATCCTATCTTTCCTTCCGGAATGATAGTGAAGGGTTGGAATTGCACGCCATATTGCCAGGGCCACATAAACCAATAGAGACCGGGTGCCAGCGTACGTGCCTGGTAACCTGCTTCCCCTTTGGTAGCGATTATTCGCCCATCCGGAAGTTCTTTATGTTTACCAAAGAGAACGAATTTTTTGGTAACAAGTCCGAGTCTGTTTTCCGGAACAATCACCATACCGAAAAAGACACGTAAAACGAATTTGTAAAAGATCAAGGCGAGTAGGATAAGTCCTATCCACCAATAACTAGCAATAAATTGTAAAATTGGGTTGTCCATAGTTGCTGCTCATTTTAAGTGGTTGTGAAATTATGTAAGTCTTCTTATATAAGAAACATCTTGTACGGAATGTTGATAATTTGGTTGTGATGATTTAATGGTTGGTTGTTATGGGCAACTTATGGTTATGATCCGAAAGCCTTTTCCCTGCTTCGGTTTAGGTGGTTGTTAATATTTTGAAATTTCTCCGTTTTAGCGCCCGGTTGGACCGGATATCGGGCCTTTTCCAATTGTCAATTGTAACCTTTCGGATTGCTCGGGAGTCTAACTATATATGAAGGTCTACAAAAAAATAGTATCCATATTTCGGGTGATGGTTGTTTCTCTTGGCTGGATGCTTGGCATCCATAGCTTTTACCTCATGCTCTCTTCTTATAAAAAAAAGGCTACTCATTGAGTAGCCTTTTTCCTTGTTAAGATATTTAAGAATTAAGAAATTACTTTTACGTTAACCGCATTCATTCCTTTTTTCCCTTGTTCAATATTAAACTGAACTTTGTTGTTTTCATAGATCTCATCTATTAAACCTGACTCATGTACAAAGATGTCTTCGTTTGAATCAGCTACTTGAATAAAACCAAAACCTTTGGCTTTGTTGAAGAATTTTACTACTCCTTCTTTCATAATTTATTATTTATTTGTTATTACTCTTAATTTACGAATGTATATGCCTTGCCACTTTTTCCAGCCCTGCCCGTTCTTCCGATCCGGTGAATATAGCTATCAAAGTTTTTTGGCTTTTGATAATTGATCACATGTGAAACTTCCTCTATGTCCAGCCCACGTGCCGCCACATCGGTCGCCACCAGGACTTTTATTTTCTCAGCCTTAAAGGAGTTCAGTGCATTCTGGCGATAGTTCTGGGATTTATTTCCATGGATCTCATCTGCCTTGATGCCTTTCCGGTTGAGTTCTTTACAAACCTTGCTCACCCATCTTTTGGTTTCAGCAAATACGATCACTTTCTGGAAGGCATCATCTTTCATCATCCTTACCAGTACATCCATTTTATTCTCACCGTCCTTTACATGGATGATCTCCTGTTCAATATGATCCCCCGTCGAATTTTTAACACTGACCCTTACTTCAACCGGATTGATCAGAAACTCCCCGATCAGTTTTTTCTGACCCGGTTCTTCTGTTGCTGAGAATAAAGCAGTTTGTTTACGATTACTCATTTTAGATATCATTTTCTTAATATCCTGTGAGAATCCCATGTCGAGCAGACGATCGAACTCATCTAATATCAAAGTGGTAAATCTGCTGAACTGTAAAGCACGCTGATTTTCCATATCGAGTAAACGACCTGGTGTTCCGATAATAAAATGAGAAGGTCTTTTCAATTTATCTTTGTCTCGGCCTACGCTGGTACCACCAATAAAAACCTGGCTGAAAATATTCATGCCTTTCGCAATGCTTTTTAATTCAGCTTCGATTTGCACTGCCAGTTCGCGTGTAGGTACTACAATCAAAACCTGGAAAGCAGGGGCACTGCCAACCAGTTGATGCAGGATGGGAACTAAAAAGGCAGCAGTTTTACCTGTACCCGTTTGTGCCAGACCCATAACGTTTCTTCCCTGAAGAACGGCATTCAATGTTTTTTCCTGGATCTCCGTGGGTTGAATATATCCTTTGGCCAATAAATTTTCTTTGATCTTTAAATTAACAGGAAGGTCTTTGATCATAACAGACGTTTCGTATTTGTTTTCTTCAAGGGTCATTGCCTTTTTTACAAATACACGGTTGTCAAGCGTACTTTCCTTTTTGTGATTGTTGTTTTGTTTGCTTTTGTTTTGGGATGACTTTGTTCTCCAGTCCTTATTACCTGGACGGGAACTGGTGTTCGATTTTCTTTTTTCCATTATATGAATAAATAGTTTTTCCGGCCCTAACTTATTCCATACATCTGTGTCAAATGGAAACCGTTATCCGGGATTATTAAACTATTCAGCGAAAATTAGCGATTGTAGAAAGGACTTCTTTCGAGAGGAAACTTTACTATCACAGAACTATTTCTGCTAAAACTTGTGCAAATGTAGTTGATAAGATGTTAATAACCTAATATCTGCTCTCTTTTATGCATTATTCACCAACCATGTTCAGTAATTCAAGGAATTCTGAGGAAGGTGTGATGGTCAGGTTTTCATCCGTGATCGTATATGCAATGGGATTCAATTTACCCTTCTTGTACCAGAACAATCCACTGCTGATGGGGCCTGCACCTTCATTATGCATGTTATGGATGATCGGAATAAGTTCGTTAATGGCCTTGATCACTTCCACGGTGGTTATAGGATAGATGATTGAGCAATGGCGATGTGGAAAAGCAATCAAAGCACCCTTTTCAGGGTCGATTATTTCCAGCTTATCCAGCTCAAAATAAATATTGGCAGCAAAAAAATGATCCGAGTCAACGGTGTAAACAGAATAACCTGTCATCGCCTGCTTATTTAATTCCAGGGAGTTGTTCTTCTTTACATTTTCCTGTCCGATCTTAAACAGCTCTTCTTCTTCTTTGTTCCATCCCTCAATGTCTTTTTCCTGGATGTTTTGAATACTGTCTGGATAATCAAAGACCAATGCTGCAACTAAACCTTCTGAAATGTTTTTGAGCAGGAAATGATCGGCGCCAACTTGTGCAATATATCCAACCGGATAGATCCGAACGGCCACATATTGTTTCATCGCTTCAAAATCATTTTTTTGTGAATCAATCTCTTTGCCAAATGCATGTGTTTTTTCAAGTGCATCGAAATGATAGTTGATTCGATATTCCCAATCCTTTATGGGTATTTGTTTGCAGGTTCTGGCTATATTGTCAAGTCCCATTTTACCAAAACCGATCGTATTTTCCTTTACATCCACTATTCCATCATAGATAGTGAAGTTGAGTTTTTTTGAGTGCATATACTTTGAGACCAGGATAATGAATTCTTCGTATTCATCCTTGGTAAAAAAACCTGCCCATTCGGGCACCGAGTTATCTTTCCAATCGTTTCTCATATATAGTGATCTGATGGTTAATAATCAATCTATTTTTTCGCCGAATATTCTTCCAGCATCATTTTTTCCTTTGAGGTTAAACTATTGATCCCTTTTCTATGGATCTTTTCGAGGATCCGGTCGATCTCTTTTTCATTGATTGCCTTTCTTTCATTGTACAGATCATCGATGGTATAATTTTTTAATGTCTTTTTAGGACTGCCCCCAAGAACAAGAATACCGGGTTTGAGAGCCATCAGCATGATAAAAAGAATAGATGGAATTGTGACTACCAAGATGGGTAGATAATTCGTTCTGATGGATTCCGGATAAAACCCAATAGCTAGCAGCATACCGGCCAATGCACCACCCAAATGGGCCTCATGACCAATATTGGTTTTCTTTGACCTGATCCCATAGATGGTTAAGAGGATGTAGGCCATTCCAAAGATCCAGCTGGGCATATGAATAATAAAGAGATTAATTTCCAGACCCGGGAATAAGGCAATAGAGGAAAAGATAATGCCACTTACTGCACCCGAGGCTCCAATCGCCCGATAGCTCCCGTGGTGTCGGTGTATAAATAAAGCAAGCAGGTTTCCACAGATCAGACTGCCCAGATAAATGAGGAGGAATATCCAATGTCCTACTTCTCTTTCCAATAATTCGCTGAAGAAATAAAGAGAGAACATGTTAAAGAAAAGATGCATCCAGCTTACATGCAGAAATCCTGAAGTAACAATCCTTTTCCAGTCTTTTTTGACCAGGATCTTATCAACCTCAAAACAATAATTTTCAATAACGGATTGATTTCTTAGCCCGAAATAGGAAATGACACAATTAACTGCAATCAGAATTAATCCAACAATACCCTGTGTATCCAAAATTATTGTTTTGAGGGGCTAATTTAAATAAATTGATTGAGGTATCAAATTACCTGATGGGTTATACAACAGGAGAGGTCAGCTTCCATTTTTTAATAAAAAAAGCACGAAACTTCTTTTCAATAAACAGGTAGCATAAGATGCTTAAAACAATAAGTATGATAAAATAGGGGTAGAAATTATTTCCAGCTATTTTTCCTATTCCGATTAATTGGGTAAAGCATATATATACCGGAAACTGTAAAATATACATTGAATAACTTGCATTCCCGAGCAAAATCGCGATTTTATGGCCCAATATGCTGGTTATAAAGGAAGAATCCATCGCCAACGAAAAAATGATAATAAAATACAAGGGCGATAAAATCCCGTTATGGATCAAAGGTTTTATTGGATTGTGAGTACCCAGGATAATAAAAAAGATAACGATCCCAACCAAATAAAGTAACCGAAACATTTTTTTTAGTTTTTTGACCGATTCTTTGTATTGGAGTATACACATACCTGCAAGCATCCCAAATAAAAAGGTATTCAAATGCCAGGGTGGAAAATAAATTTTCCATAACTTAAATGGCTGTTTTTCCAATAACTAACCGTAAGGACTACTCGTGATAGAAAAAAGAAAAAACTTACAGCTACCGAACCTTGTTTCACAAGTTCAGAAAGCAAGTGATGATTAAATGGACTGGAGAGTTGTCCATAATGGAAGATGACAACCGCTGAGGCAGCGAGAAATCGAAGAAAGGTGAGTTGAGAAATATAGTTGTTGGAATTGTTTAGCATTCGTTGATGCTTTTGATAATAAGCTTACAGGCCCTTTTTATTTCGTCCCGTGTTATCACCAGGGGAGGTGAGAGGCGCATACTTTTGGCGTTGAACAGGAACCAATCTGTAAAGACACCATTCTTAATACACTCAGCAATGATCTTCCGGTTGAGCTCCTCACTTTCAAATTCCACGGCCAGCATGAAGCCAACACCATTTATTTTTTTAATCCGGTCATGTACAAGCAATTTCCGGAACAATGCTTCCTTTTCTTTTACTTCATCAATATAAGATTCCTTCAACAACACCTTTAATGTGGCCAGACTGGCCGAACAACTTAATGGATGCCCACCGAAGGTGGTAATATGTCCTAAGACAGGATTATTTGTCAAGCTATCCATGATTTTCTTTGAGCTAATAAAAGCACCTAAAGGCAAACCTCCACCAAAACCCTTGGCCAGGCAAAGGATATCAGGAACTACATCATAATTTTCAAAAGCAAATAATTTACCTGTTCTGCCATAACCTGTTTGTACTTCGTCAAAAACAAGTAAGGCTCCCATTTCATTACACCGTTTTCGTAAAAGGGTTAGCCATTCTTTATCTGCCGGAATATAACCGCCTTCTCCCTGGACAGGTTCAACCACGACTGCTGCGGTACGGCATCCGACCTTTTCGATGGAAGCCTGATCATTAAAACCGATGAGTTTATTTCCCGGCACCAACGGACGAAAAGCATTTTTAAAATATTCATCTCCCATAATACTCAATGCTCCCTGACCGGATCCATGGTACGCATTTGTGCAGGAGATGATCTCATATCGGCCAGTATATCTTTTGGCTAATTTAATCGCACCATCGATGGCTTCATTCCCACTATTTACATAGTAGATCGATTCCAGTTTCTCCGGTAAAACAGAAGTAAGTTTGGAGGCCAATAAAACCTGGGGCGATTCAACCAGCTCTCCATACACCATTACATGGGTGTATTTTTTTAGCTGTTTTTGAATGGCCCGGTTAACCGCAGGATAATTATGGCCCAGATTGCTTACAGCAATCCCCGAAATGAGGTCAACATATCTTTTCCCCTTTTTATCAATGAGGATGCATCCACGGGCTTTGTCAATCTCAAGAGCCAAAGGCTCAGGACTTACCTGTGCAATATGGTCAAGAAATAATTGCCTCTGTGAAGCCATGCGCAAAAATAATGGAATTACGGGAACAGTGACCTGTAAACAATATTTAACGGCCCTGATAAACGTTTTTGATGAATTTGCCCGTTATTTGCAACATAATAAGCCAATGAAAACGACTTACCTTCCTTTATTCCCACTTCAGTTGGTGGTTTTTCCAGGTGAACGCCTTAACATTCATATTTTCGAGGAAAGGTATAAACAGCTTATTTCTGAATCCTATAATAAGACCAGCTCATTTGGAATACCTTCCTATTTTAAAGAAAGCATACAGGATTTTGGGACTGAGGTTGAGGTCACTTCAATTGAAAAGATCTATGCTGACGGGCGAATGGATGTAAGGCTTAAGGGGATCCGTACCTTCAGGATCATCGAGTTTTTTGAAAAAGCGGAGCATGCACTCTATCCGGCCGGTAATGTGAGCTTTGAACATGAATACATGCACTATCCCCTCCACGAGCTGGCCGAAGAGAATATTTCTAAAAAATTAAAAGAAATCTTAACGGAATTGTCAAGAGTACTTGACGTCTCTAAAAACTTGATACCTTCGAGACCACAAAATATGTCTTTTTCGATTGCCCATTATTTGGGAATGCCACTCGAAAAAGAATATGAATTGTTACTCACGAAAAATGAAAACGAAAGACAACAAAAATTAATTGATTATATAGAAACCGCAATGCCCGATATAAAGAAGCGGGAAATGATGAAAACCAAAATCGCATTAAACGGACATTTTAAAGATATTAAACCCCCTGACTTCTAAATTTAACTTATGAAATTAAAATTCTTCATTTTCTCCTTGACACTGGGTTTTGTTTCCCAGGCTTTTTCAGCCACGGATACGTATAAATACAAAGTGGATCTTACTGCAATTAAAAACGATAAGATCAAGGTTACTTTAACGCCTCCAAAAATCACGACGGATGAGGTAATATTCAGAATGCCTAAAATGGTACCTGGCACCTATAAGATCTATGATTTTGGTCGCTTTGTATCCGATTTCAGGGTAACAGGAGGCAATTTTACCAAACTTGATGACAATAGCTGGAAGATAACAGGCGCAAAGAATGTTACTTCAATTGAATATTGGGTGGAAGATACCTGGGATACCGATATCATTGAAAACAAAATTTTTGAGCCGGCCGGAACCGAGATCGATTCTGCCAAATGTATCGTAATGAATAACCAGGGCTTCTTCGGCTATTTTGAAGGCATGACACAAAAAGGTTATGAAATAGATGTGACCCGACCACTCAATTTTTATGCATCAACCGGACTCAGCTTTACTTCGAAACAAAATGTAGATCATTTCACAACTATTTCCTATGACCAGTTGATCGATTCACCGATCATGTATACGGAACCTGATACGACTTTTATACAGGTTGGTAATTGCCGGGTATTGATATCCGTTTACAATGCTAACAAAAATGTGGTTTCATCAAAAGTGGCAGAATGGATCAGCGATATACTGGATGCGCAGCAAAACTTTCTCGGGGGAAAATTACCAGTGGATAAATATGCTTTTCTTATCTATGTGCCTACAGAGATGTTATTGGGTGGAGGTGCATTGGAACATAGCAATTCATCTATGTATTTCATGCCTTTCTATGGAGATGAATACTTTCAGCAGGTCATGAAGGATGTAGCGGCCCATGAGTTTTTTCATATTGTTACACCGCTTACACTTCATAGTGAAGAGATCCATAATTTCGATTTTACGAATCCAAAAATGTCGGAACTTTTATGGTTATATGAAGGAATGACAGAATATAATGCTCATCTTGTACAGGTAAGAAGCGGTTTGATTACTACCGAGCAATATATGGATAACCTCATCGAAAAAATGAACTATGCAGAAGCTTTTAATGATACACTACCCTTCACAGTAATGAGCAAAGGCTGTCTTGATATTTACGAGGATCAGTATGTTAATGTTTACCAGAAAGGTGCTCTCATTAACATGTGTCTGGATATACTTATCATCAAGAACTCAAACGGAACTAAAAATCTCCGCGAGGTAATAGCACAATTATCCGACCAGTTTGGGGTACGCAAACCATTTAAAGATTCCCAGTTGTTCGATGAGATTGAAAAACTCACTTTTCCTGAGGTAAGAGATTTTTTAGATAAATACGTAGCAGGACCGAACGTGATACCTTATGAGGATATTCTGAAGATAGTAGGCGTTGACTTAACGGTTGGAGGAATGAAGGAAGTGATCGATCCTGGGTTTGATATTCAGAATATCAGCTACGATCAGGGTAAGGATAAGTTTTATATTATGTCTGATGAATACATTACTGAAACAGGCAGAACAATCCAATTTCAGGCAGGGGACCTGATAAGTAAAATAAACGGACAAGAACTTGGACTTGCCACTGCTATGGCTGTTTTGGGTGGGTTTTATGAAAAAGCTGTACCAGGCGATTCAATCGAATACGAAGTATTAAGATCTGACGGGAAAGAGTTTTTTATTGCGGAAAAAAATAAGCAAAAGGGACCTTATTTGTATGAGGATATTCTGAAAATGAAGTTGACCACCGAGGCACGTCTCTGGTATCCGGGAATGGACCAATGGGCATTGGCTTCTGATTTTTTCAACGCCATTGATGTGAACAAAAGCTTTGGTAAAGCTCCCAAGAATTTCAAATGGAAAAATCTCGCGGTTCCAAGTTTTGAGCCAGTCTTAAAACCTTTTAAGCTCAAAGGGGTTTTGGGAGCAGGAACCATGCAATTCGAGAAGAAATTATACCTTTCAGAAAATCCAACTGAAGAGCAGTTGAAATTTAGGAAGGTATGGATCAATCAATAAAACTTTATTCGTAATTCGAAACAATTCGTTTTATCTTTGTTCCAACTTATTTATTTCCCATGAAAGACGATAAAAACCTGCATTTAGACACCAGGCTTATACATGCAGGTCAGGAACCGGATAGTGGCACCGGAGCGATCATGACCCCGATATTTCAAACATCTACTTATGTGCAGGAATATCCGGGCAAACATAAGGGATTTGCCTATGCAAGGGGTAAAAATCCAACAAGATCGGCTCTCGAAAAATGCATAGCCTCGTTGGAAGGTGCTAAATATGGATTATGTTTTTCTTCGGGTATGGGAGCTGTGGATGCAATCATCAAATTATTGAAGCCCGGCGAAGAAGTAATTACCGGAGATGATCTTTATGGTGGTACTTATCGGATGTTCACAAAAGTTTTCGCCAACTTCGGTATCAAATTTCATTTCATAGACCTGAAAGACGCTAACAATATTAAAAAATACCTCAATAGCAATACAAAACTAATCTGGATTGAAACGCCTACCAATCCTACCATGCAGATCGTTGACATGGAAGCCTGTTCTAAAATTGCGAAGGAAAACAAACTCATTTTTGCTGTGGATAATACGTTTGCTTCTCCCTATCTGCAAAACCCAATGGATTGGGGAGCGGATATTGTGATGCACTCGGCCACGAAGTATCTGGGGGGACATAGCGATGTAGTAATGGGTGCTTTGTGCATGAATGATGATAAGTTGTATGAGCAACTTGCTTTTATTCATAATTCATGTGGGGCAGTTCCTGGTCCGATGGATAGCTTTTTGGTTTTACGCGGATTAAAAACTTTACACGTTCGAATGGATCGTCATTGTGCAAATGGACGTAAGGTGGCAGAGTTCTTAAAAACACATCCGGCGATTGAGAAAATTTACTGGCCAGGATTTACCGATCATCCGAATCATGCGATTGCAAAAAAACAAATGCGTGATTTTGGTGGAATGATTTCTGTTGTCTTAAAAAATGCTGATCTCGATAAAACTTTTAAAATCGCTTCTTCTTTCAAAGTATTTTCTTTGGCTGAATCATTGGGTGGGGTAGAATCATTGGTGAATCATCCGGCTACCATGACCCATGCATCCATTCCAAAAGAAGAAAGAGAAAGGGTAGGGGTAGTAGGTAATCTCCTGCGTTTTAGCGTTGGCATTGAATATATTGATGATCTTTTGGCAGATATAAAACAGGCGCTGGCCTAATTATTTCTTCGATCTTATTTCCCAGGCTTTATAACCTGCTTTGATCAAATTTTTTAATGCAGGATTTTTCAAATCATTCATCGTTTTAATTTCAGCATACTTATGTACTTTTCCTGTGCCGGTAAGTATGGCTACAGGATCGGGTAATTCGGTCCCTTTATAAAAACCGATTTTAATTCCCTTTTTCGAAAGAATAATAGTGCAGATCAGATCCGTATACTTGTTACTATAACCATATCCAATAATATTGGCACTTGGATCACTCATTTCTTCAACACCGGGTAATAGTTTCAATAAAAGTATCCTTGCTTCTTCCGTTAGTTCCTTTATTTCCGGAGGATATTTAGCTATGATCTCTTCTTTCGTCATTTCTATAATTCTTTTTTTAAACCGTTGCTACTGTTCGTATATGGACCATTTCGAAATGGGGTTATACACAATTCCACCAAGATCCGGATCCAAATGATAAAAGCGGGTAATGCTTTTAAATGGTATTTAAAACCTACTTCATTTTTTAGAAATTTTGGAGCAAGGTCGGAAAAAAGGATGGAGATTACAATCAATGTAAATACCATCAACAAATGATCAAACCATTTTCTGGATCTGTAAAAATACCAGATGGCGATTCCAAACATAGCAATAATGTAGGTGGCTGATTCCGATTTATGGTTAAATACAACAAACCAAATAAGTAAAGTAGCCAGACACAATAACCGGAATGTTGGATCGGTCCATTTTCGATATTGAATAAAAACGCCTGACATGACCAGCAGACTGGCCATCATGATCCAGCTTTTACCAATGAGAATACCGGTAGTTGTATTTAACAGACTGTAAACCGACATCCCTATAAAGTTATTGTAATCACCCGATATTTGTATCCACCAGTTTTCATAGATCGTCTTCAATTCATGCCAGGGTACAATAACAATGGGCAGAAAAAATAATAGAATGGTCCAAAAAATGGAATAGATAACCAGCTTTGGCTTTTTAGGATAAAAAAGAAACAAAATAACTGCACCAAATCCAAAGATCTTAATAAAACCTGTACTGATGATCAATAATGTTGCCAATGCATATTTTTCTTTTTCAAGTTTGATCCAAGCCAGTATGAGCATGCAGGCAACGATTACATTGGTTTGAAGACTTTGTACCGAAACCCAATATTCAAAAAGAATAAAGAAGATAAACCCCGCCTTTTGATTTGACTTGAAAGCAGGTAATGCTCGTATGGTAAAAAAGGTAAGAAGAGCAGAAATAAAGGTCCAGGTAAATACACCCAACCAGGCAGGAAGACGGGAGATCAAACCAAAGAAAAGGGCATAGGTTGGACTATATTTAAAAGTATAACAATGTTCGGCAGGATGATAGTTATAAAGATCATGATCAGTAAATAAATGCTGGTGGGCCGAACTAAATACTTTATAATTCGATAATGGGCCACATGGTCCCTGATAGGAAGTAGAGGAAACATAAACCTTGATAAAAAGGAATAAGGTAAGCGCAAACAGGAGAATACCTGCAATGCGAAAATTTAAAATGTATTTATTGATCCAGCTCGAGGGCATATTCAGAGGGCTGTAGCCGGATTAGTCCTCCAGTCTGTATCCCAGCGCTTTTGATGGACATTGTTCAATTTGTTTGATGACTTCCTCATCAGTGGCTATCCCTGTTTTTATCCAGGGTTGTTCTTTTGGTTTAAAAACATCTCTTAATCCGCGTACGCAATTTCCTGAATGGGTACATTTTTCGTGCTCCCAGGTAATGATGAGTTTTCCCTGTTTGTATTCCTTCATGTATTCGTTTTTTTTAGTTTTTTAAATTTCCATTCTTTAGCACAGTCATTACAACGATCTACGCGATTGAAAATAAAAACGATCCTCAATAAATAAAAGATCAATATAGAAATACCTTTTGGTCTTACCATTGAATCAATGTTTTCTGACTGACAGAATGGACAAATGGTTTCATCTTCATAGTCATCACTGTTTAAAATATGGATGGTTTCATCTTTAAGAAGTCCGCCTTCGATGAGGATATCTTTTGCTTCCTGGTAACGATCACTACGAACCTGCAATCGAGCACCTCCCATTGCATTTGAAAACCCACTGACGACCTGCGTGGTCAATTCGTCCTGTAAAAAACAGTCAATTCCCAATGATTCTAATTTGGCTTTGGCCAAACTTGCTTCATTCGGATACATATAACTTTGAATAGTAACCCAGTCGGACATCTATGCTATAAAGATAATTTAAAAACCGGAATTGCGCCAGGGTCCCGATAGCTATCGGGAGAAGCGGCATCCTTTTTATCGCCTGGCCAAGAATTTATATAAGGGAGGTAGTACAGACGTGCCACGGCACGTCTCCTCAATAAACCGAAAACTATCCACCAGAAATAAAAAGATATAGCGGACCACCCGATACAGGCGCCCTTAATATTTAAACCAGTTTTGAAGAAATAACTACCTCAAAAACGAAATTGATTGACAAATTTCTTGTCGGAAAATGGACTTAAAAATTCCTTAAAATCCTAAACGGAATTAGATGATTAAGCAAATGATAAACAGGCGTTTAGGGACAAAATAGAACTTGTGAATAATTAAAAATATCTATATGGATACTAATGAAAACCCATACGATAATCATTTAGATGACGTTTATACTCAAAATAACAATTTAATCA
>JANWKQ010000227.1 GCA_025451295.1 Flavobacteriales bacterium
GGACAAGGAACCTATGACCTGGGATTTTTAGTGGATCCAACCAATGCGAATCATCTCTTTATTGCCGGGATCAATTTATGGAGCTCTTCCAATGGTGCAACCAGTTTTGATCCATGCGGATACTGGACCTATCAATTCGGACAATCCGTTCATGCAGATATTCATTATCTGGCGTATCAGCCATTAACCAATAAATATTTTTTAGGATGTGACGGAGGTCTGTACAGAACCTCTAATATTATTTCTGATACCTGGGCAAACATCAATGGAGGAGCAACCTGGCAAACAGTATGGGAAAATGTAAGCAGTGGTATGCAGATCAGTTCTTTCTACCGGATCTCGAGTTCAAGATCCACTTCCAATGAATTACTCGCCGGTGCTCAGGACAATGCATCGATGTATTACGATGGATCGATCTGGCATACCATTTTCGGAGGCGATGGAATGGATTGCCATGTGGACCCACAAAATGTAGGCATGCTAATCGGCAGTTCGCAATATGGTTCATTTTATTATACAGATGATGGTGGATTGAGCGGTTTTAATCTGGATCCGAATTATTTTGGCGAAAATGCAGAATGGACAAGTCCTTTGGTGGCCGATTATAATAACTATGGAACTTTGTATGCAGGTTTCGAAAATGTTTCAAAAAGTACCGACAATGGAGTGAACTGGAATTATATTTCTTCTTTTCCTCCCTCTCCCAATTTTTATAACAACGAACTTTCCGCGCTGGCGGTTTCCAATTCAAATCCGCAAGTATTATACGCATGTAGAAGGGTCCGTTATGAATACAACAACCCGGCCAATGTTTTCCGAACCACCAACGGAGGAAGCAACTGGGTGGATGTAACATCCGGACTTCCTGATTCGCTTTTCTACACGTCCGTAGAAATACATACTACCAATTCGGCCACCGCTTACATAACGATGGCTGGTTTTACTGCCGGACAAAAAGTTTATCAAACCACCAATAACGGATCAACATGGACTAATATTTCCTATGATCTGCCCAATATTCCGATCAACTGTATCAAACATATTTCAGCATCGAATGACCTGATCGTGGCAACCGATATCGGTGTATATGTGCTTTATGATGCTACCACCACCTGGGTAAATATGAGTATGGGATTACCCAATGTGATCGTGAGTGATATTGAAATTGATGAATTCAATAATAAAATTTATATCAGCACCTTTGGCAGAGGTATCTGGGCTACCGATCTTGATGCCAATGTCTCCACACCAGTAATCAATTCAGAAGAGGAAAATTTCCAACTCTATCCAACGTTGAATAATGGAAATTTTATGATCGCCACCAATTCAGAAACAGAATTTTCAGTAGAGGTTTATGATATACATGGGAAGATGGTCTATCAGAAATTGGTCAATCAATGGTCAGCACCTATGTCATTACAACTGTCCTCAGGACTCTATTTTGCCAAAATGAGAATAGGGAAATTAATGGAGGTAAAAAGATTTATCGTGGAATAGATCATTCTCTTTCTCCTACAAAATAGATGGAATCAGGTTGTCCGAAATAGGTTAACCCTAATTGTTTACGATCAATGCCGCCATATAAGTTACCGGTTGCATCATAATGAAGGATCAATAATTCCGATGAACTGGATGGTGGAACGATCAACATTACATTGTAAAAATTTTTATCCGGGTGGTTATCGAAAGAAAGATGCATGTCCACATGATCCTTATCTACCTCAATTACCTGACACGTGGCATTACAACCTACTGTATCACCAAAGGTACAATGACCGTGATAAGTTCCCGCCGATCGCTCCGAAGGAGAACAGGCCATTAAAATAAATGCAATAAATAATACGGTTACCATAACTCTTGACATTTTCATATTGATGGATCTTTTATACTACAAATAAACGACTGACGGGTCTGCATTCCATCCGGGTTAACCACGAACTTACCGAGGCTTGCAGTATGAGGACAAGCATCGCAATACCAGCCAAATACGTCTAAAACGGGTCCCCTGGAATTTGGATACTTCCCATATAATCAATATCTTCGTATAAATGCGGACTTGAATTAGCCATGACTACAATTACGACCGAATGGTTTTATACGGAATTCGAGTATTTTTTTCTTCACCCGGCTAAATCCATTGCCCTGGCGGTGGCGGTATTTGTATTGACCATCCTCGTCAAGGCCGCCATATTTACCATGAGTAAGTACAAAAGGTTTGATGGGTCACTCCTGGTGGCCGGGATCAACACTGTGTTAAGCGGCACTGGTCTGTTCATGTTGTTTTTTGAGACTTTTCATTTTACAGAAAATTTGTTGCTGTTCATTGCGGCCATTTTTGGAGCCATTTATTTGCTGGAGCTCATTTTTACCCTGCTCCTGAAAGGGAAAAATTCCTTTGTTGACGGACTCATTGGTTCTCTACTCGGGAATACCATTTTATTTATGGCCATCGTTATGGGCATAATATTCACATCGTATCCCATTATATGAAGGGATTGGTTCTCAAATCAACCGGTAGCCATTATAATGTTTCCACAGAAAGAGGTATGAAGGACTGCACGTTAGGTGGAAGATTGCGTCTGGAAGATCTAAAACATACGAATCCGGTATCGGTGGGCGATCACGTGATCATTTCCGACGAAGAAGGAGATATTATTATCGATCTAGTGCCCCGAAAAAATTATCTGATCCGGAAAGCCACCAATCTTTCGAAACAGACTCATATTGTGGCCGCCAATATCGATCAGCTCATCATTCTGGCTTCTTATAAACTTCCGAGGACCTCCACAGGGTTTATCGATCGTGTTTTAGCAACCGCAGAAGCATATAATGTTCCGGCTATGGTTGTTTTCAATAAAACCGATCTGCTGGATGAAGAAGAACTGGAAGAGGTGATGTTCTATTTGAATGTGTATTCATCACTGGGATATACTGCGCTCGGTATTTCAGCAGAAAATCCTGAAAGTGTAAATGTGTTGCGTGAACTTGTAAAAGATAAAACGAATTTATTTACAGGGCATTCAGGTGTTGGTAAATCTACCCTGATCAATAAAATTGACCCGACACTAAATTTACGAACGGGAACAATCTCAGATAAATTCAACAAAGGCAAACATACCACCACTTTTGCCGAGATGATACCGATCAGTATAGGTGGATTTATTATCGACACACCCGGTATCAAGGAATTTGGCATGGTCCGTATGGATAAACATGAGGTGACCCATTATTTCAGGGAATTGTTTGCCTTAAAGGGTCAATGTAAGTTCAATAATTGTTTACATGTAAATGAGCCTGACTGCGCTGTGCTCAAGGCTTTGGATGAAAACAAAATAGCCAATTTCAGGTATAAGAATTATTTGAATATTCTGGATACATTGGAATGAAACCATTAGCAAAAATAATAAGGGCCATTTATCCATTTCTTATTTGGTTTATAACGATCAATGGGGCACTTGTTCTCGTATTTTTGTATAGCTATTATTTTGAACCACTTGGAGTTTATTCCAAATCAGATCCTATCTTCGATGAATTTTTAAAAGAATATATTTTATTCTTTATCGTTTCGACCGGTTTCTCCCTGCCGGCTCTTATAACATTCGTGGTAACTTATTATACATGCACAGTCAGAAACTTTTCAGCCTTCAAAACAAAAAAGGCGCTGTTGATCATGAATGTCACTAATATTTTTCTTACGGTTTTTATTATGAGCAAAGGCGAGTGGAAATTTCTACTATTTGGCGGTGGTCCCTTATTTATTTGCTCCAATCTGGCTATTCTGCTGATCAAAATTCCTCCAAAGGTGGAGGAATAGTAAAAGCTGATCCATCTTCCATCTACTTCCCTCAAAAAATCCTGCTGTTCACCCATTCTGCTTTTCATTTTTATAAAATCGTCTTACATTCAATACAGATTTTAAAACCATGAAAAAACTCATCATCGTATTTTCAATCATCTCATTTAATTCGTTGTATGCTCAGGTATTTACTTTAGTCGACTCCATTCAATATTCCCAGGCCCAGATCTGGGGCGTGGTATCAGATGATGGTGACAGTCTCGCCTCCACAACTACCTTTACACCGGGTACAAAACCACATATCTATTTAAGAAAAGGAGACTATACAGATATTAACCAACAAGGCATACCAAACCAACTCACCTTTGATGCCGATTTTGTTGGCTTCAGCAATATGACCGATCATAAATCCATCGTATTGAATAACGAATTCTATGTTACCTATTCCACACAGGGTGACAGCGATCTCTTCATTTTCAAAACCGATATCAATGGAAACAGGATAGGATCACTCGTTTCTGTCGTACAAAACCAAACTGATCCAACCAACGATATGATATTGGTTACGGACAGCACCTATATCTATGTTTTACATTTCGATCCACCCTTTCAACACCATGTCTATAAATTTGATACCAATCTGAATCCGGTTGGAAGTCCATTCTCTACTACAACACTTGCTCACAACAATATTGGAAATGTTTTAATTCATAACAATGAATTTTACATGCTCACCGGAGATTTCTTTGGTTTCAACGCAGATCTCGTACTAACCCGTTGGGACATCAACTGGACACCCACCATTGGTTCTCCTCAGACGGTAGTGGATGCCGTAGGCGGAGATGGGAATTGGTTTTCCACTGGAATGATCTGGGACGAAATCAACCAGCGTTGGTATGTAGGCATGAGTCATATTAATCCAACGGATGTGATGAACCAGGAACATATCGACCTGTTGGCCTTCGATATCAATTTTAATTTACTTCAACGTATGCACATAACAGGTCAGGGATATTACCGGCCGCATTTTGTTTTGAAGAACAATTATCTCTATGTGAGTTATGATCAACCAGGATCAGGTGTATATTTATTGAAATACCAGGTAGCGAACACGGTGGGGTTAGAAAATGACGAAGAAAATGAAATGCTTGTATTTCCAAATCCCGTGCATGATTTTGTGAATGTAGTTACATCAGATGAAATTATATTGACAGATGTATCAGGAAGGATCCTGGATCGAATTGCAAAATCAGAAGACCAGATGACCAAATTGGATATGAGAGAATATCCAACGGGAATTTATTTTGTGAAAACCTTGAGTACAACTACGAAAATCTTAAAAGAGTAAAGGGGTTCGATCCAACAGATTCCCGCTTTCGAGGGAATGACGATCAGTTTTTATTCCCAGTATTTTTCGTCAATTTTTTTGATGGCATTGTGCACAATGATAATTGAGGGCGGTTTGCTGGAGATTGATTTTTCTTCAAAAATACCGTTTGGTAAAATTTTAAGGGTCGATTTCCCCTCAGCTTCAACTTGCACAGTATCACTCGACCGATAATAAAAATCGATCCGGTATTTTTCGTATACATACCGTTCCGTTCTCTGTAAACTGCTTCGATAAACATAGCCGGCATCCCCTCCCCCAATCAGCAGGTCGGTATAATCAACAATTTTACCGAGTGAATCGACAGATAACATGGACACAGCGGTACCAATTTCATCGAAAAATCCAATAATGAGATAGTTGATCTTCCTATTCGTTGAAGAGTCTGTAAAGTATTCACCAATGATCTTGGCAGTTCCAAGATAAATGGTATCATTCTGAAGAATCATTTTTTGCGGAGAGAAAGAAATGGTGGCATAATTTTCATCATAAATGATGTGTTCAAATACATCCAGATGTGAAAGATCACCACCAAAAAG
The DNA here is from genome assembly GCA_025451295.1 of Flavobacteriales bacterium. Classification (GTDB taxonomy): domain Bacteria; phylum Bacteroidota; class Bacteroidia; order CAIKAF01; family CAIKAF01; genus JANWKQ01. The sequence goes on from JANWKQ010000227.1 coordinate 5,723, forward strand.
GGTTCGGCTATAGGGTGCTACACTATCCCAGTCCATATAACCATTCCGGACGATATAGACAGGCTCTATTTCGTTCACATTTTCCTTACCAGCATCA